>NZ_CAACVB010000007.1 GCF_900659635.1 Actinomadura roseirufa
GCCGGCGGCTGCGCCTCGCCCGCCCGCCGCCCGAAGGCGTCCGGCGGCCGGGCGCTCGGCCCGCTCGCGCACGGCTGCAAGGTCGAGCTGGACGTCGTCGCGCCGGAGACGGGACGCTACGACGTCCGGATCCGGTACGCCGACCGGTCCGGCGCGGCGGGCGAACAGGAGCTCGCCGTGAACGGCCGTCCCGCCGCGACCGTGCGCCCGCGTAGGACCCGCGGCGGCGACTGGACGACGGCGGGCGCGCGCGTCGACCTCGTCGCCGGGCGCAACACGCTCGCGTTCCGTCAGGTGACGGGCAAAGGACAGCTGGACTACGTCGAGGTCGAGTGACCTCGCGCGCTCCCATGAACGAGACAGGCATGCGACAGGACAGGGTGGCCATGACCACGGTTGGACCCGCCGGCGACGTCGGCCACGTCCCCCACCGGCCGGACGCGCCGGCGCACGCCCGGCGCGGGCCGCTCGCCCGCGCCCTGGCGCACCCGGCGCTCGTCGCGGCCGTCGCGTGGCTGGTGGCCGCGCCGCTCGCCGCCGCCGTCCCCGTCTGGACGGGCGCCGACCCCTTCCGGCAGCAGGACGCCGACCTGCCCCTGGCGCTCGGCGGGATCGTCCTCGCGGCGGTGGCCGCGGTGGCGCTGCGCCGCCGGGAGCCGTGGGTGACGGGCCTGGCGGCCGGGCTGTTCGCCGCGTTCACCGTGCTGCTGATGCGCACCGCCCTGCACGGCACGCCGTTCGCGTTCGAGGGCGCCTGGAGCGACACCGGCCGGATCTCGGCGATGGCCACCCGCTACACCACGACCTGGTCCAGCTCCGACGGGATCGTCGCCGGCGTCCCGTCGGAGTACCCGCCGCTGTTCCCCTACCTGGTCGGCAAGGCCGCGGTGCTGCTGGACGAGCCGGCCTGGCGGCTGCTCGCGCCCGCCGAGATCATCGTGACGTCCGGCGCGGTCGTGGCCGGGTTCGCGCTGTGGCACCGGCTCGTCGCCGCGCCCGTCGCGCTGGCCGCCATCGTGCTGGTGTTCGCCGTCTTCCCCGCGCCGAGCAAGTCCTACGAGGTGCTCGCGCTGGCCGTGGTGCTGCCCTGGCTGCTTTCGACGGTCGGACGACCCGAGCGGGGCGCGCTGGGCTGGCTGCCCGCCGGGCTGATCGGCGCGGTGACGTTCCAGATCTACTTCGGCTTCCTGCTGTACGCCGCGCCCGGCATCCTCGTCCTCGCCTGGACGGTCCGGCGGGACGCGGCGGACCGCACGGCCTACGTCCTGCACCTGGCCAAGACGGCGGCGGTCGTGCTGGTGCTGTCGTCGTGGTTCCTCGTCCCGTACGCGGTGGCGATGGCGGGCGGCGGCAAGCAGGTCGCCGATATGTGGGACGCGCCGCAGAGCTCGGAGAGCCCGTTCCCGTTCCTGCAGCCGACGCCGCTCGGCGTCGTCCAGCTCGCGGGACTCGCGGCGATGGTCTGGTACCGCCGCTCGGCGTGGTGGGCGAGCCCGCTGCTGACCCTCCTGCTGGGCGTGTACGCCTACCGGGTCGTCAACATGGCCCGCTGGGGGTTCACCGGGCACACCGGGCTGTACTACTACACCACCCCGCTGATCTCCGCGCTCCTGGTCGTGGCGGCGGTGCTCGGCGCGGCCGAGGCGGCGCCGCGCGTCGCCGAGCGGGCGGCACGGCCGGTCCCGCCCGGCACGGGCGTCGCCGTGGTCGCCGCCCTCACCGCGATGGCCGGGTTCGTGTGCTGGTCGTCGTGGATGCCCGCGAGCCGCTGGATCCCGAAGGACGACAACGTCGCCGTCCCCGACCCGGCCAGCGGCGGGTGGCTGAACCGGCAGACCGTCCAGGCGCACGCGCAGCGGCTGCCCGGCGGCGGACGGCCCCGGTACGCGGCGGAGGCCGCCGAGGCGGGCGTCCACTCGGAGATGATCCCGGTCGAGCGGATCCGGGCCGCCGCCGAGCGGATCCGTGGCGCGGGCGCGGCGCCCGCCACGGTGAGCTTCGACGAGCAGCTCTTCGCGCTGCTGCCGTGGCGGGGCTACATCAGCGCGATGCGGACGGCGTCGGCGGCCACCGCGCGGTTCGACGACCGGCTGGCCGAGCTGCGGCGGGTCGCCTCCTACGGCGACCCGGCGCGGTTCGCCGAGGAGTCGGCGCGCACCCGGTTCGGTGCCATCGACGTGTTCGTGCTGAGGCGGGAGGGCACCGGCCTGACGTTCCGGCCGCTCCAGGTCAAGGAGCCGGTGCGGTTCAGCCGCGCCCAGTTCGACCCGGCCGCGTGGAAGATCCTGGACGGCCTGCGCCACGGCGGGTTCGTCGCCATCCGCCGCTGAGCCCGCGGCGGCCCTGTGGCGGCCCGGCGGCGGCCTCGCGGCGGGTCAGACGCCGGGCCGGACGCCGAGGTCTCGCAGGATCTCGGCGGTCGGCCGTGGCCGCGAGCGCACGCCGTCGGCGAGGCCGCGGGCCAGGCAGCGGCGCAGCGTCGCCCGGTCCCGCGACCCCGCGAAGGTCCGCCCCCACCGGCGCAGCGTGGACGCGCCGTACAGCGCGCGCTCGGCCGGGGAGAGCCCCCGGCTGCGGGTGAACAGCCAGATCTTGTTGCGCACCTCGAAGTAGAAGCGCTCGCCGGGGTCGGCGTCCGTGGACCCGAACGTCGCGGTCTTGTGGACGACCACGCTGTCGCGGCACAGCAGCCCGCGCCGCCCGCGCAGGATCCGGGTCGTGAACTCGAAGTCGTCGTTCCACAGGAAGTAGTCGGCGACCGGGAGCCCGCGCTCGCGGACCCGCCCGGCGTCGACCAGCACCGACACGAACGACGCGGACCGGATCGGGTACCCGTTCACCGCCCGCGCCGCGGCGCGCTCGGACGCGGCGGCGCGGGGCTTCTCACGCGGGGTGTTCATCGGGTGGTCGCGCCCGTCGGTCCACACGACGCGGCTGGCGACCAGCACCGGCGGCCCGTCCCCGCCTTTCCTGCCGTCTCCGCCCGAGCGGCGGGCGGTGAGCAGCGCCGCGAGGGCGCCCGGCTCGGGGACGGTGTCGTCGTCCAGCAGCCACAGCTGGTCCACGGCGCCGCCGGGCGCGTCCGGTCGCAGCGCGTGCGCGATGCCCGCCGCGAACCCGCCCGCGCCGCCGGTGTTCGCGGCCAGCTCCAGCAGCTCCGCCTCCGGGAACTCCGCGCGCACCATCGCGGGCGTGCCGTCGCCGGACGCGTTGTCCACGACGACGACCCGGTCGGGCGCGCGGGTCTGCGCGCGCAGCGCGGCCAGGGCCTCGGCCAGCAGCGCGACCCGGTTGTAGGTGACGACCACCGCGACGACGACCGGCGCCGTGTCCGGCGCGGTGTTCGTTCCGGGGGCGGATGCGGTGTCCGGTGCGGTGTCCGTTCCGGGGTTCGGGGCGGGGTTCGGGGGCGTGGCGGCGTTCATCGGCCGATGCCCGCGCGCCGGACCGCCCTGCGCAGCCCCGGCGCCGGTGCGCTCGCGGCCTCCAGCAGCCGGTCCAGCCCGTCCTGCACGCCGACCAGGTCGGCGTGCAGCTGCGCCAGCCCGACGCGCTCACGCGCCTCGGCCAGCCGCGCCAGCAGGTGCACGACCACGCCCGTCGACGCCGTCGCGACGTCCTCCTCGGGCAGGTCACCCGGCATCAGCGCGGGCGCCGGGTGCCGGGAGGTGGTCAGCTCGGCCAGGTCGCCGTGGACGCGGTAGCCCGCCGCCCGGATCGCCGCCGCGATCTCGCCGGTGCGCCGGGCCGCCCACGCGGCGTGCTCGGGCGGAAGGCCCATCGTGGTCTTGCCGACCAGCTCGGCGCCCTCGCCCAGCCCCCCGCCGGTGAGGTAGCGGCCCACGATCCGCTCGTACTCGCCGCCCAGCACCGCCGCGAGAGAGCCGTTCAGCCGCCGCAGCAGCTCCGCCTCCAGCACCGACAGCGGCTCGTCCTCGGGGGCGCCGGAGACGTCGTAGCGGTCGCCGTCGATGCCGGTCAGCGCGCAGAAGCGGTGCCACAGCAGCCCCGGCGGCCCGCCCGGCGGTGGCAGTGTCAGCAGGTGGATCCGGTCCCGGGGCACCGCCGTCTCCCACGTCCGCAGCACCCGCAGCGGGTCGTGCAGCCCCCAGAACATCTCGCCGTAGGGGGCGGGCGCGTCGATGCCGTGCACGACGAGGTCGTCGACGAACTTCTCGAAGGTGATGGTGTGGGTGTGCCGGACCTGTTCCTGCCAGTCGAAGATGAGCTGCCAGCCCAGGTCGCGGGTCATGAACACCACGTGCACCTCGGCGTCCCCGAAGGAACCGGCAGCCCGCTCCACCTGCCGCTCGTCGGCGCCGCCGAGCAGCTCCTGCGACAGCACGACGGTGTCGCCCTCGAAGTCGCGGGCCCGCTTGGCGATCTGCTCCCACGCCCCGTCCCAGGCGGGGTCCCGGTGCCCGCCCCACGTCAGGTCGCGCAGGTCCATCACCGCACCGAAGTGCTCCAGCGGGCCGGTGACGGGGTAGGACACACCGTCGGCGGCCAGGCGGCGGCGGTTGTCCCAGAGTGCCTTCTGCAGGAACGCCCCACCCGCGGTCGGCGCGCCGACATGCAGGTAAACGGCCTTGGCGGGCTGGGCTCGGTCCATGTGCTCGGTCACCTCGTGCTCGTCTCGTCGTGGGCGCCGCCCCCCTGGTCGTCGCCGGCCTGCTCACCGGCTTGGGCGCGCCAGTACGCCTCGCGCATCCGGCCCACCACGGGATGGCGCTCGCTCAGTGTCCGCACCGCCCTCCTGATCAGCGGGACGGTGCCGTCCGCCAGATGCCCGACCCGGGCGGCCAGCCGCCCGGTGCCGTCGAGCAGCAGGTCGACCCGCTCGGCCGCGGTGAGGTCGCCGTCCGGCATCCCCGCGAGCTCGGCCTCCACCTCGGCGATGCGGCGCAGGACGGCCACCGCCGCGTCCACGCCCGCGTCCGCCAGGTCGCCCCAGACGGGCGAGTCGGGGTGCGGCGCGCCGTCGCCCGGGTGCGGGCCGGGCAGCAGCTCGTCGAGATCACCGACGACGTCGTATCCGGCGGCGCGCAGGTCAGCGCACATCGCGGCGGCCCGCTCCGCCGCCCAGGCGTGGTCCCCGGCGGGCATGCCGATGCGCGCCGAGCCGCGCCGCCGGGTCAGCACGTCCTGCGCCAGATAGTGCTTGACCTCGTCGTTGTAGAAGTGCCAGTCCCCGTCCTCAAGGGCCCGGTTCAGCCGCAGCAGCAGCTGCGTCTCGGCGAGCCCGAGGGACGGGTTGGCGAACGACCGGGACAGGTCGCAGCTCTCCGGGTCGAGCCCGATCACCCGGCAGAACCGGCGCCAGAGCAGGTCACTGGGCGCGCCCGGCCGGGGGAGCGTGACCAGGTGGACGCGCCCCGGCGGCAGCGCCGACCCCCACCGGTCCAGCACCTCCACCGGGTCCTGCAGCCCCCAGAAGAGCCATGCCACCTCGGAGTTCTCCCAGTCCCGGCTCCGCAGCGCCGCCATGAACTCGGCGAACGACGTCGTGTACCGGTTCTTGACGTCCTCCTGCCAGTGCGCCGGGATCTGCCGGGCGAGGTCGCGGGCGGTGAAGACGAGATGGACCTCGGCGAAGTCCAGGTCGGCGAGCGCCCGCGCCACGCGCTCGTGCCGCGTCGGCGCGAACAGCTCCTGCGAGATGACCACCCGGCCGGGCCAGTCCCGGACCCGCTCCACGAGGTCCGCCCAGGCGCCGCGCGTGTAGGGATCGGTCGCGTCGGGGAAGAAGGTCCCGCGCAGATCGAAGGCCGCGCGGACGTGCGCGGCGTGGTCGCGGCCGGGGTAGAGGACCCCCTCGTCCCGCAGCCGGTCACGGTTGTGCCAGAGCGCGTTCTGGAGGTACGTCGTTCCGCTCTTGGCGGCCCCGAGGTGCAGGAACACCACGGGGCGCGCGTCGCGCGCACGGGCCCCGGGTGCCGATCCCGGAGGTGGTACTGACACGGGCTTCCTAGGGATCATGTACGACCGCCGACCGATCAGCCGGTATCTTAACGGGGCATCCGCACCGTGGGAGCAGGTGGTCACCGAGCCCGCACCCGGCCGTGCTCGCCTGACGCCGGGCCTCCCGCACCCGCTCGGCGCCGCTCCCGCCCCGCTCCCCGTCCCCCCGGCCACGCATGGAGATGGACGCCGCCCAGTGAACGTTGATCTCGTGGTCGTGGGCTCCGGCCTCTTCGGTCTCACCGTCGCCGAGCGGTGCGCCGCCGCGCTCGGCCTGCGGGTGCTCGTCCTGGAGCGCCGCGACCACCTCGGCGGGAACGCCTACAGCGAGGACGAGCCGGAGACCGGGATCGAGATCCACCGGTACGGCGCGCACCTGTTCCACACCTCCAACGAGCGGGTGTGGGAGTACGCCAACCGGTTCACCGCGTTCACCGGCTACCAGCACCGCGTCTTCTCGGCCTACAAGGGCCGCGTCTACCCGATGCCCATCAACCTCGGCACGATCTGTGCCTACTTCGGCCGGATCATGTCGCCGGACGAGGCGCGCGCGCTCATCGCCGAGCAGGCGGGCGGGCAGGCGGGCGGGGACGGCGGCCCGGCCCGCAACCTGGAGGAGAAGGCGATCTCGCTGATCGGGCGGCCGCTGTACGAGGCGTTCGTCCGCGGCTACACGGCGAAACAGTGGCAGACCGACCCGCGAGAGCTGCCCGCCGAGATCATCACGCGGCTGCCCGTCCGGTACACCTTCGACAACCGGTACTTCAACGACGTCCACGAGGGCCTCCCGGTCGACGGGTACACGGCCTGGCTGGAGCGGATGGCCGACCACCCGAACATCGAGGTGCGCCTCGGCACCGACTTCTTCGACGTGCGCGACGACCTCGCCGGGCGGGTCCCCGTCGTCTACACCGGCCCGCTCGACCGCTACTTCGGCTTCGCCGAGGGCGAGCTCGGCTGGCGCACGCTGGACTTCGAGACCGAGGTCCTGCCCACCGGCGACTACCAGGGCACGGCCGTCATGAACTACGCCGACGAGGACGTGCCCTACACGCGCGTCCACGAGTTCCGGCACTTCCACCCCGAGCGGGACCGCTACCCCCGCGACCGCACGGTCATCATGCGTGAGTTCTCCCGGTTCGCCGCCCGCGGCGACGAGCCGTACTACCCGATCAACACCCCGGAGGACCGGGCCCGGCTGCTGCGCTACCGCGAGCTCGCGGCGCGCGAGGACGGCGTCCTGTTCGGCGGGCGGCTCGGCACCTACAGGTACCTCGACATGCACATGGCGATCGCGAGCGCGCTCGGACTGGTGGACAACCGGCTGCGGCCGCACTTCACCGAGGGAGCCCGCCTGGTCAGTGGAGGAGCGGACGCATGACCCCATCCCCGGAGCACGACGGCGGGGACGCGCTGCGGACGCTGCAGCGCGTCGTCCTGCCCGTCGGCCGCGACCTGGACGTCCTGGCGCTGTACATCGAGGGCCAGATGGTCCGCGGCGCCGAGGCCCTCGCCGAGGAGGCCGCCGTGGAGGCGGGCCTCGCCGACGCGTCCGCGGAGCCCGGCGCCGCCGGGACGGGCGAGCCCGGCGCGGCGCCGGCGGAGAACGCCGGCCGCCGCACCGTCGTGGTCCCGGTCGGGCGGCGGGTGTCGTTCGCGACGTACTTCAACGCGTTCCCGGCCGGGTACTGGCGGCGCTGGACCCACGTCGACGCGGCGATCCTGCGGGTCCGGGTGCGCGGCCAGGCCACCGTGATCGTCTACCGGTCCAGCGCGAAGGGCCACGTGCACCGCGTCGCGTCCATCAAGGTCGACTCCGAGACGGCGGAGGAGCGCACGCTCACGCTGCCGCTCCAGCCGTTCGTCGACGGCGGCTGGTACTGGTTCGACCTCGCGGCGGGCGAGCGCACCGCCGTCCTCGAACGGGCCGAGTGGTGCGCGGCGGCCGGGCACGTCCGGCCGGGCACCGCGAGCATCGGCATCACCACCTACAACCGGGCGGCGTTCTGCGTCGACCAGCTCGTCGCGCTCGGCGAGGCGCCCGAGGTGCTGGCGGCGATCGACGAGGTCCTCGTCGTCGACCAGGGCACCGACCGGATCGAGGACCACCCCGGCTTCGCCGCCGCGCGGGACGCGCTGGGCGGGCGGCTGCGCGTCATCGACCAGGGCAACCTCGGTGGCTCCGGCGGGTTCGCCCGGTCCATGGACGAGACGGTCCGCGCCGGGCGCAGCGACTACGTGCTGCTCCTCGACGACGACGTGGTGACCGAGAGCGAGGGGATCCTGCGGGCGATCGCCTTCGCCGACCACGCCAAGACGTCCACCATCGTCGGCGGGCACATGTTCAACCTGTACGTCCGCTCCCAGCTGCACGCGTTCGGCGAGACCATCGAGCGGTACCGCTGGTGGTGGGGCCCGGCCGCGCACACCTGGGCCGAGCACGACTTCGCCGAGAAGGACAACGGCCTGCGCGACACGCCCTGGCTGCACCGCCGGGTCGACGCCGACTACAACGGCTGGTGGATGTGCCTGATCCCGGTCGAGACCATCGGCAAGATCGGGCTGTCCATGCCGATGTTCATCAAGTGGGACGACGCCGAGTACGGCGTGCGCGCCCAGGCCGCGGGGTTCCCGACGGTGTCGCTGCCCGGCGTCGCCGCCTGGCACGTCCCGTGGCAGGACAAGGACGACGGCATCGACTGGCAGGCGTACTACCACTGGCGCAACCGGCTGGTCACCGCGCTGCTGCACTCCCCGTACGAGCGCGGCGGCAACCTGCTCAAGGAGTGCTTCATCATCTCGGTGAAGCACGCCCTGGCCATGCGCTACTCCACCGCCGAGCTGATGATGACGGCGCTGGAGGACGTCCTGAGCGGGCCCGAGCACATGCACGCCGGCATGGCCACGAAGATCAAGGAGATCCGCCGGGTGCGCGCCGCGTTCGCCGACGCGCAGGCCCGGGAGAGCGTCGAGGCGTTCCCGGACGTGCGCGGCCGGCCGCCCCGGCGCGGCCGCAACCCCGCCCCGCCCAAGGGCCGGTCGAAGGTGATCATGACGGCGCTGACCGGGGCGCTCAAGCACCTCGGCCCGGTCGACGAGCAGGCGCTGCGCAACCCGCAGGCCGCCGTCGCCCACCTCGACCAGCACTGGGGGATGCTGTCGAAGTTCGACAGCGCCCTGGTGTCCTCCGCCGACGGCACCAAGGTCACCTGGTACCAGCGCGACCCGCGCAAGTTCCGCGGGCTGCTGCGGCGCAGCGGCGTGCTGCACGCCCGGCTCACCCGCGAGTGGGACGGCCTCGCCGTCCGCTACCGCGCCGCCGCGGCCGACCTCGCCTCGCCCGAGGCGTGGCGGGAGACCTTCGAGGCGGCCGGATCGGCGCGGGAGTGAGCCGGCGGTGAGGCGGAGATGAGCCGGATATGAGCGCCGTGTCCCCGGGGGACCTGCCGCCGCTGGTCACGCCCGGCGCGAACGGCGGGCTCGGGCGGGTCCTGGCCGACAGGTACCTGCTGCGGCTGCTGGTGCGGCGCGAGCTGAAGGCCCGGTACAAGGGGTCCCTGCTCGGGCTCGGCTGGTCCTACGTCCGTCCGGCCGTGCACTTCGCCGTGTACTTCTTCGTGGTCGGGATCTTCCTCGGGATGGACCAACGGGTGGAGCACTTCCCGGTCTACTTGTTCTCGGGGATGGTCCTGGTGAACCTGTTCACCGAGACCCTCCACTCGTGCACCCGCTCGGTGACCGGGAACGGCCCGCTGGTCAAGAAGGTGTTCCTGCCGCGCGAGCTGTTCCCGGCGGCGTCGCTGCTGGTGTCGCTCGTGCACTTCCTGCCCGGCTTCGCGATCATGCTGGCGGGGGCGCTGGCGTACGGGTGGCGGCCGGACCCGGCGGGGCTCGGTGCCGCCGTCCTCGGGTTCGCCATCATCGTCGTGCTCGGGTTCGGGCTGGGGCTGCTGTGCGCCGGGGTGAACGTGTTCTTCCGCGACCTGGAGCAGGTCGTGGACATCCTGATGATCGTCATCACCTGGTCGGTGCCGATGATCTACCCGTGGACGCAGGTCCGCGAGCGCGCGCCGTCCTGGGTGCTGGACGCCTACCTGGCGAACCCGCTGGTCTCCGCGGTCAGCCTGTTCCAGCGCGCGTTCTGGGCCCCCGGGACGCGCGGCGGCTTCGCGTTCCCGCCGCAGATGTACGGGCGCGCCGGGGCGGCCCTCGCGGTGGCCGTGCTGGTGTTCATGATCGGGTCCCTGACGTTCTCCCGCGCCCAGCGGCGATTCGCCCAGGAGCTGTAGCGGCATGAGCGGTGACATGAGCGGTGACGTGACGACGGACGCGAGCACGGACGCGAGCACGGACGCGAGCACGGACGCGAGCACGGACGCGCCTGGGAGCGCGGCCGCGCCCGGGGACGCCGGCGCGCCCGTCCCGTCCATCGTGGTCGACGGGGTCAGCAAGCGGTTCACGCTGCGGCACGCCCGGTCGATCCGGGAGATGACGATCCGGGCGCTGCGGCGGCAGCGGCTGTCGGAGACGTTCGACGCGCTGGACGGGGTGAGCCTGACCCTTCACCGAGGCGAGACCGTCGCGCTGATGGGGCTCAACGGCTCCGGCAAGAGCACCCTGCTCAAGCTGATGTCCGGGGTGATGAGCCCGGACGCGGGGTCGGTCCGGGTGCGCGGGCGGATCGCCGGGCTCATCGACGTCGGCGCGGGCCTGCACCCCGACCTGACCGGCCGGGAGAACGTCTACCTGAACGCGGCGATCCTCGGCATGTCCGAGGCGGAGACCAGGCGCAAGTTCGACGCGATCGTCGAGTTCTCCGGCGTCGAGCGGTTCCTGGACAACGAGGTGCGGTTCTACTCGTCGGGCATGTTCATGCGGCTGGCGTTCTCGATCGCCGCGCACACCGAGCCCGACATCTTCCTCATCGACGAGGTGCTGGCGGTCGGCGACCCGCCGTTCCGCGAGAAGTGCCTGGAGCGCATCCGTGAGCTGCGCGGCGAGGGGCGCACGATGGTCATCGTGGCGCACGACATCCCGATGCTCACCCGCCTCTGCGACCGGGGCGTGACGCTCCGCCAGGGCAGGATCGTCTTCGACGGCGACCCCGCCGAGGCGGGCCGGCTGTGGCTGGAGGACCGGCGGGCGCGGCAGACCGCCGACCGACCCGGCAAATCCTGACAAGCCGCCTCGGCCGGTTCACCGGCCATTCACCCACCACGGTGGCGCTGACCGGGTCGTTCACCACTGGCGAAGGCTGCCCTCCGGATCCGCTACCCACCGGGGTCGGTTTCGGACCGTCCATTCCGTGCCCATTGTTGGCCGCATCCGGCCAACAGCCCCGGGACGTGCCGCCCGATCTTTCCCGTGGGCCCCCGGGGTGACCGAATTGCCGCCTCGTTCCATTGAACGAGGCGCGGGAACCCGGCAAGCTCTTTACCCTGTGTGGTGTAAGAAACCAACCCGACTACCCCCAGGCGTACCCATATTTCCCGCGACACCCAGGGGTCTCCTGACGTGACGGACATGGCGAGCGGGTCCGCGACGCCGCGGCTCACACAAGCCGACCGCGTTCATGTGGGCTGGCGGTACGCGCAGGTGCACCCGGACCCGGGGCCGCCCCCCGGCCTCCCGGAGCGGGCCGCGCGGCCCCCGGTCCCGGCGCCCGCCCGGCGGCCCGCCGAGCACCTGGCCGCCCGGCCGCTGCGCATCGCCACCGGCGGGACTCTCGTCGGCGTCGTGCTGTTCCTGGCCTGCGCCGTGATCGGCGTCCTGCCGTGGCCGTTCGCCGCCGTGGCGCTGCTGGCCTGCGCGGTGATCCTCGGCATCACCGGCGGAGCGCTGTGGCGCGACGAGCGCGGCATCCGGGAGCGGCTGGCCCTGGAACGCGAGCGCGGCGAGCGCGAGCGCGCCGCCATCGACCGCGAGCGCGCCGCCGCGGAACGGGCCCACGCCGAGGCCATGGGCGAATGGGAGCGGCGGCACCGCGCCTACGAGAGCCAGCGCGAGTGGTACCCCGTCGCCGTCCCGCCCGGCGTCGACCGCGTCGACGTCGTCGGCGGGACGCTCGCCGGCTGGTCCGCCGCCGTCACCACCATGGGCGCCGCCCGGCTGGCGGTCGGCGCCCGCCTCACCGTCATCGACCTGTCCGAGGGCGCCGTCGCGCACGACCTGCTGCGGCTGGCCGCCGACCGCGGCGACGACCCGCTGGTGTGGGTGCTGCCCGCCGACCTGCCCCGGCTGGACGTCACGCGCGGGCTGTCCCCCGAGGCCCTCGCCGACGTGCTGTCCCTGGTGGTCGGCGCGGGCGAGGAGCAGGACGGCACCCGCGACCTGTCGTTCGACAACTCGATCCTTGAGCGGATCATCGACGTGCTCGGGCCGGACGCCACGATCCCGCGCATCACCGCGGCGCTGCGCGTCCTCGCCCAGGTCGGCGACCCGCGCGACGACCTGCGCAAGGGCCTGCTCACCGACGGCCAGCTGGAGCGGATCGCGACGCTGTTCGGCCGCGACGCCACCGACCGCATCGTGGTCCGCCGCGCCTGGGCCCTGGAGGCCCAGCTCCGCAAGCTGGAGAAGCTCGCCACCGAGCCCGTGCGGCTCCCGCCGTCCCGGCTCCACGTGGTCTCCATGGACCGGCGCGCCGGCGTTCTCACCAACCGCGTCCTCGGGACGTACGTCACGACCGCGCTCACCCACCGCATCCGCGAGGCGCGGGCCCTGCACCGGTGGGACCACACCCTCTTCCTGTGCGGCGCCGAGAAGCTGCGCGGCGACGTCCTCGACCGGCTCATCGACGCGTGCGAGGCCACCGGCACCGGCCTCGTGCTGATGTACCGCTCGATCCCGGGGCACGTCCGCGAGCGGCTCGGCCGGCGCGGGCACGCCGCGGTCGGGTTCATGCGCCTCGGCAACCCCGAGGACGCCCGCGTCGCCGCCGAGCACATCGGCACCGACCAGCGCCTGCTCGTCGCCGAGCTGACCGACTCCGCCGCCGAGTCGCTGTTCGACTTCGCGGGCGAGAGCTACGCCAGCACCGTCGCGTTCGCCCGCCCGCGCGGCGACGGGCTCACCGACCCGGCCTGGTCGCCGCTGCCCGCCCCCGCCGCCGACGACGCCGCGCTGGCCGAGGGCATCAGCGCCGCGACGGCCTGGCCCCGCACCGTCGCCGCGCCGCGCGCCGGCAAGCCGCGCTTCCGCGAGCTGCGGGTCGAGCCGCCGCAGCTCCAGGAGCTTCCGCCGACCGCGATGGTGTTCACCCACTCCGGCGCCACCGGCCGCCGGATCCTGCTGGTCGACGCCAACCCCGGCATCATCACCCTCCCGACGACCCACTCGATGGAGCTGGAGGAGTTCCAGCGCGAGCAGGAACGCCTGAACCGCCCCGACCCGGACGACGCGACGCCCCGGCCGGGCATCCCCGCCGGCCCGGACGCACCGGCCCACCGAGACATGACGCCCCGTCCCGAGGAGCGCCCCCACCCGCAACCGGCGTCCTCCCCAGAGGCAAAGCCGCCCCCAGGCCCGCGGCCTCACCCCGAGAGGCAAGCCCGCCCCGAGGCGCAGCCGTTCCCAGGTTCGTGGCCACCTCCTGAGGGGGAGGCCCGTCCCGAGACGCAGTCTTTCCCCGAAGGGCGGCCCTTCCCTGAGGGGCAGGCTCATCCCGATGCGGAATCTCGCTCTGCGAAGCGGTCCCTCTCTGAGGAGTCATCCCTTCCCGAGGTGCAGGGGCGTCCTGAGGCGTCGTATCGGGCGGAGGCGGTGTCGCGGCTGGACACCTCGTCCCAGCTCGACTTCAAGCCGCGGGCCCGGCACGCCCTTCCGCGTGGTGCCGCCGCCGCGCGGTCCACTCGGGCCGTCCCGCCCCTGAAGCCCACTGGCCGGCACAAGGCGCCCCCGCCCTGAAAGCGAGCCCGACCGTGAGCTCTGACCGGCGCCATCCGAACCCGGTGGGACGGTGGCGCGGGAGCCTCGGGCGCGTCAGGATGCTGGAGTGACGACGCCCCCAGGCCCGCCCCCGGGACGGCCCCCGCGCATGCCTCCCGGACCCTTCCCCGGCCGCTCCCCGGGGATGCCGCCGGGGATGCCGCCGCCCGGGATGCGCGGCCGGATCCAGGAACCGGCCGCCCGCGCCCCGGAACCGCCCGCCCGGCATCCGGCCCGGCACGGCGCGGACGCGGCGGGCGGGGGTGAGCCGGTGTCGCTGCCCGGCCCCTGGTACCGCATCCTCGCCGTCCCGGCGCCCGAGCGCGCCGCGTCCGCGGAGTGGGACTTCGTCAGCGTGCTGCCCGCCGCGCTGTCGGCGGCGCGGCTGGGCCGGCCGTTCGTCGTCGGCTGGCTGTCGCCGGGCGGCGGCGCCCCGCTGGAGCTGATCACCAACGCGGGCCCGGTCGGCGGGCCCGAGCCGGCGCCGGGCGGGGAGGCGCGCGGGCTGCTGTTCCCGAGCGGCGCGCGCGGCGTCCCGATCGGGGACGGCTGGCTGCGGCAGGCCGGCCGCATGGCGTGGACCTCCTGCCCCGGGCGGCTCGCCCCGCAGGTCGGGCGCTCCGACGCCGCCGCGAGCCTGTTCGAGTCGACGCTGGTCACGCTGATGGAGCGGCCGTTCGGCTGGTTCGTCGTCGCCGACCCCTGCGACGAGCGGATGATCGACGACGAGATGCGCGAGCTGCACCACGAGCTGCGGATGCTGCGCCGCGGCGAGGACGAGCAGGCCCGGCTCGCCGTCGCCCGCGCGGACCAGCGGCTCGCCGAGCTCGACGCGTTCCGCGAGGCCGGGCTGTGGCGGGTGCGGGTCGTCGCGGGCGCGGCGACGCAGGCCGAGCTCGGCCAGATCGCGCCGGTGCTCGTCGGGTCGATGGAGCTCGGCCACCACCCGTACCGGCTGCGGTCCGGGCCCGGCGGCGGCTCGTTCGCCGAGGCGCTGCGGCCGGACGCCGGGCCCGCCGCGCCCGCCGTGCTCCGCACGGCCGAGGCCGAGCAGCGCTTCCCGTTCGTCGCGACCGCCGGGGCGCTCGCCGCGCTGGCCGGGCTGCCCCGCCGTGAGGTGCCGGGGCTGCGGGTGCTGGACGCCGGCTACTTCGACGTGACGTCCGAGACGTCCGAGACGGCGGAGTCCGCGGACGACCGGGACGGCGGCCGGATCGACCTCGGCGCGATCCTGGACGCCCAGGACCGGCAGGTCGGCCGGCTCACCGTGCCGCGCTCGACGATCAACCGGCACGTGTTCGTCACCGGCGCGACGGGCGCGGGCAAGTCGCAGACCGTCCGGCACCTGCTGGAGCAGCTCACCCGCGCCGGCGTGCCGTGGCTGGCGATCGAGCCCGCGAAGTCGGAGTACGCGGCGATGGCGGGCCGGATCGCCGACCTCGGCGGGCCGGTGACGGTCGTCAACCCGTCCGACCCGGCGTCGGTGCCGCTGTCGGTGAACCCGCTCGCGCCCGAGCCGGGCTACCCGGTGCAGGCGCACATCGACATGGTCCGCGCGCTGTTCCAGGCCGCGTTCGACGCCGAGGAGCCGTTCCCGCAGATCATGGCGCAGGCGCTGCAGCGCGTCTACGAGAACAACGGCTGGGACGTGGTGACCGGCGCGGGCGTGCCCGGCTCGCTGATCGAGCCCGCGGTGCCGACGCTGGAGCAGCTGCAGAACGCGGCCCTCCAGGTGATCTCCGACGTCGGGTACGGACGTGAGCTGATGGCCGACGTGCAGGGCTTCGTGGACGTGCGGCTGCGGTCCCTGCGCATCGGCTCGGCGGGCCGGTTCTTCGAGGGCGGCCACCCGGCCGACATCGGCGGCATGCTGCGCGACAACATCGTGCTCGCCATCGAGGACGTCGCGAACGACGAGGACAAGGCGTTCCTCATGGGCACGCTGATCATCCGGATCGTGGAGCACCTGCGGATGCGCGAGCGGCGCCGCGACCGCTCGTCCGGCCCGGCGCTGCGGCACGTCATCGTGATCGAGGAGGCGCACCGGCTGCTGCGCAACCGTCCCGAGCGCACCAGCTCGCACGCGGTCGAGCTGTTCGCCGGGATGCTCGCGGAGATCCGCGCCTACGGCGAGGGCATCATCGTCGCCGAGCAGATCCCCACCAAGCTCGTCCCCGACGTGATCAAGAACACGGCGCTGAAGGTGGTGCACCGGCTGCCCGCGCACGACGACCGGCACCAGGTCGGCGCGGCGATGAACCTGGACGTCGACCAGTCGCGCGAGGTGGTGTCGCTGCGGCCCGGCGTCGCCGCGGTGTTCGCCGACGGCATGGACCGCCCGCTGCGGGTGCGGATCCCGCTCGGCGAGGGCCGCGAGGCCGAGCTGCCGGGCCCGCCGCCGCCCGTGGACGGCCGCCGCTCGGCCGCCTGCGGCCTCGAATGCCGGTCCGGCCGGGCCTGCACGCTGTACGAGCTGCGCGAGGCGGACCTCGTGTCCGGCCACCCCGACCGGGCGTGGCTGCGGCTGTGGGCCGACACCCTCGTCCTCGCGCACGTCGTCAACCGGCCCATGCCCGCGGTCCCGGCAGAGCTGGGCCGCGCCTGGTCCCGGTTGTCGCCGCGGCTGCGCGAGTGCGCGCTCGCGACCGTCCTCGAACGGGCGGTGACCCGCCGCGCCTCGGGTCTGCGGACCGCGTTCCCTCCGGCGGATCTCACGGCCGCGGTGGCGGACGTGGCGCAGCGGCTGCTCGGCGCGGCGTCCGGCGCCGGGTCCTCCACGGCGGGCGCGGACGGCGCGGTGCCGGGCCGGGCGCCCGGTCCGGCCTGGGTCATCCCGCAGCTGCGGTGGCTGCACGAGCTCGACCGGCTCTTCCCCTATGGCGGGGGCGTCCCCGACAAGCACGCCCCGGCCCCGCTGCTCGACTACCAGCTTCCCGGGCTCAAGCAGCCGCCGGAGCCGAGGCTGGGGCACCGGCTGCGAGCGTTGCGCCGACATCCGCTGTCGATGGAGCTGGAGCGGAACCGCCCGCTGGCCACCACCGCCCTCTACGGCGATGACGACCACGCCGGCTTCTACCGCGACCTCACGGTCGTGGCCATCGGCTTCGAGGAGGACGAGCAGATCGAGCACGTCGCCGCGACGATGCGCGTCGACGCCTGGCTGGAGCCCGTACTGAGCTGGGCCGAACGCTTCGTCGACCCGTTCGAGGACCCGTCCAACGGCCTGCCCTTCCTCACCCCCGAACCCCAGGAGGAGTGAGCCACCTCATCGAGATCCCATCTCATTTCGGATATTAGTTACCGCTTTCCCGGATGCGGCGCTAAATTCTGCCTCCACGCGAAGCCCGCCAGACGTGCCGTGGAGGACCGGCGTTGGACGTGCAGAGTGAGATCCCGCAGCAGGCCCCCCACTTCGGCCAGGGCACGAGGTACGAAGCCCGCCAGGGGCCCATGCAGAGCCTGACCCGATACCTCAGTGCGGCGATGTACCTGGACAAGGGCTTATGTGACCAGGTGCTCAAGGAGTACGTGTACGAGTTGCACCGGGCGATCGTCCCGTCGCACGGGTACGACCTGGAGCCGGTGATCCGGCACGCTCGCCGGGCGCGGCTCCTGCGCCTGGGCCGGGACGCCATGCTCGTGGGCATCTGGGTGGTGCTCTACCTCATGCTCCCCGGGCTCGCCGTCGCCTATGTGATGCTGTTCAGCTACACGGCGGTGCTCGTCCGCGTCCCATGGCGGCGTCTGTCCGGCTGGTGGCGCCTCGGGCTCGCCCTGATCCTGTCGTGGCCTCTGATGTGGGCGCTCGGCCTGGTCCTCGCGGCCGTGGCAGCGGTCCTCATTCTTCCGGCGGGGTTTCTCGGCGACGCGGGGATCGCCGGGCGCGCTCGGCTCGGCGTGGCGATGTTCCTCGCCGTGGTGCTTCCCCTGACCGCCGGATACGCGGTCGCGGTGATCGGGCACCTGTTCGTGGTGCTGCGGCTGCTCGCCCGGGACCTGTGGCCGGGGGCGGCCGGGCCGGGCCCCGGACCGGCCGTCGCTCCCCAGGCCGCCTCCGCCGACTCCGCTTCCGAATCCTCCTTCCAGCGGTTCGCCAGGGCCGTGCGGCGCGTCCGCACGGCCCAGGACGGCAACATCACGCTCTATTCAGGGGACAATCCGTTCATCGGCGCGGGCCACCCTCATTCGTCCCATGCGAAGGTGTGGTCGATCGTCCTCGAACTGGATCGCGAGAGGCCGGGCTCGAAGGGCGGGCCGGACGGCCCCGCACCGGTCGACCCCGTGGTGATGCACGAGCGCATCAGTGCCCGGCTCCACCAGATGCGCGACGACGTCCCCTCCGGCGGGACGGGCGGCAGTGCGGCCCGCACCCGGCCGCTGCCGCCGAACGAGCGGATCTCCGGCCTGGTCACCGGATGGCACGTCACGGCGCACGGCCGGCGCGTGCGGCGCCCGCTCCAGGCGGGCGAGCCGCTGTGGGACCACCCGCTGATCGACCCGTCCTGGCGGGCGCCCCACTCGGTCGCCTCGCCGGCGGCCGTGGCGGCGATCATCCGGCACCCGAGGGCGGGCGTGCGCTGCTTCCAGCGGGTGACGGTCGGCGCCCAGCGCCAGGCGGTCAGCACGGCCGCCGGCGTGCCGGTCGCCCCGGCCGAGGAACAGGACGTCGCGCTGACGGCGTTCGTGCACCTCGCGGTCGAGGGCCGGATGCTGTACGGGCAGTTCGCCGCGACCGTGCTCCCGCCCGTCCGGCCCGCCTTCAGGATCGTCGACGAACTGTACGCGTGGAGCCGGTCGAGGATGCTGTGGCGGGCGCTCGTCGCCGGGCGGTCGGCGTTGTTCGTCGCGCCGCTGCTGGCTCCCCAGCGGCTGGCCTGGACGCTGTGGCGGATGTCCCGCGAGGCGTTCGCGACGCAGTTCCCGGTCGACCCCGCGCGCGAGCCCGTCTACGACTTCGGTGCCCGGATCAGCGTCCGGGAACTGGCGGCCGACGACGACTTCCACGACTTCATCCAGGAACTGGACGCCGACAAGTACACACGGCTGATCGAGCGCCGCGTCAACGAGGCGCTCCTCGACTACCTGGGCGACGAGTGCGGCATCGACGTGTCCGTCTACCGCGCTCAGGCCGGTTTCATACTGAACCAAGGAGTCATCATGACCGGCGGCACCGTCCACGGGCAGGTCGCCGCCGGACGCCGCGTCGACCAGCGGCAGACCGATATCAACCCCTGAGTTTCGGAGCGCGCATGACCAAGCACGACGGCCGGGGCATCAGCGTCACCGGCAACGCGACCGTGTCCGGGCAACTCGCGACCGGTGACCACGTCACGCAGAACCAGCAGGTGAACGGCCTGGCCGCCGGGGAGGCCGCGGAGGCGTTCGCCCTCGTCGCGCGGCTGCTGGACCGGCATGACCGTGAGCTGGCCGAGCCCGACAGGGCCCGCGCCCGCCGCGATCTCGCCGACATCCGGGAGGAGATGGCCGCGGCCGACACCGACGACGACCGGATGCGCGGTGCCCTCGACCGGCTGGCACGCCGGGTCGGCGCCGTGGCGGCGCTCGGCGAGGCCGTCCGGCAGCTCGCCGCCGTGACCGGGTTCGGCGACTAGCTCAGATCGTGTCGGCGTCGCGGACCGTGATGCCGGCCTTTCCGGCGTTCGGCGTCCAGAGGCGGATGAACTCGTTCTTGGCGTCGCTCGCGTTCTGGTTGCTCCCGGCGACCTCGTCGTCGTCCGGGCAGCCCGGCGCCGCGTCCAGGTACTTCTGGTTCGACTCCACGGACGCCTGCAACGCGCGGACCAGCGCGTCCTTCATCTCCTCGCCCTCCAGGAGCGCGCCGACCTCCAGTCCGCGGGCCTTGTCGAGCTGCTCGGTCCGCTGGTCGCGGACGCGCTGCAGGCCGGAGGTGCTGCACCCCGCGGTCACGACCGCGCCGAGGTCGGAACGGGTGCCCGCCATCTCCTTCAGCAGGGCCTCCACCGTGCCGGCCTGCTTCTCCAGCGCGTCCCCCTCGGCCGTGGGGGACGGGTCGCCGCCCTCGGTCTCCGGCGCCTCGGGCTCGCTCGGCTGCGCGCTCGTCCGGTCGCCCGCGGACGTGGCCGACCCGTTCGAGCCGCCCGACCCGTTCGGCCACAGCACGATCCCGAGCGCCACCGCGGCGAGCACCAGCATCCCCGCGGCGATCAGGAAGTAGGGCCGCCTGCTCTTCTTCGGCTGCTCGGGCGGCTGCCACATCGGGGGCTCCGCCCACGGCTCCGGCGACAGCGGGGTCGAGGTCTCGCCCGACGGGGGCATGGGCGTGGTGTAGTCGGCCGGGGACGCGGCCCAGGGCGGCGGCTCCTGCTGCCGCGCCCACGGCGGCGGCAGCGGATCGGCGCCCCCGAACCCGCTCGGCGGCCCGCCGGGCGGCCCGCCCTCGTACGGCACGCCCTCGTGCTGTGCGGCTTCGTGCCGTCCGCCCTCGTACGGCACGCCGGGCCGCCCGGGATCGCGCGCGGTGGCCTCGTCCCGGAAGAGCCCGCCCGGACGGAACGAGCCGTCGGGGGCGGGACCCTCGTGGGGGAGGGCGTTCTCCCCGGCGGACGCGTGGTCGAGCGGCGCGTTGCACCGTGTGCACCGGGGCAACGCCGGCGTGGTGTCGCTACCGCAGCCCGGACACCGCATATGAGCCCCTAACCGTGAGGTTCGACGGTGCAAAGATAACGCGCCGTCCCGCGACCCGGACTCGGCGCGCCCGGTCGCAACGCGCTCGTGATTCGCCCGGGGTCAGACGCGCTGCCAGTCGCGCGAGGGCAGGTCGGTGTTCTTGGCGACCGGGTTCCACAGCACGACGAACTGGCGCTTGGCCTGCGTGGCGCGCTGCTCGGCGGGGGCGCGGCCCGGGACGTGCGCGGCGTCGGGACGCGGCTTGCCCTTGCACTTGCGCTGGTTCCGCTGCGCCCACTGGAGCAGGACCTGGTCGACGTCCAGCGACGCCTGGAGGGCCTGCCGGAGCGAGCCGCGCAGCCGCTCGCCGTTCTGGACCTTGTCCAGCTTGAGGTTGTGGTTGCGGCGCAGCTGGTTCTGGCGGCGCTGCGCGACCGTCTGGAAGCCCTGGATCGCGGTGGGCAGATCCTTGCAGGTGCCGGCGTGCGAGAGGGCCGCGTTGAGGACGCGGCGCGTGTCGACGCTGGCGTTGAGGATCTCGTTCATCGCGCCGGCCTGCTGCCGGGCCGCGCTCGGGATCTTGTTGGTCTGCGCGACCTTCGTGTTCGCGGGCGTCGGGCTGACCGGCTTCGCGCCGGCCGCTCCCTTGCCGCCGGACGGCCACAGCACGAACCCGACGGCGGCCACGGCCACCGTGACCAGCGCCGACACCCCGATGATGAGCGGCTTGCCCGGCCCCCCGCGCTTGCTCGGCGCGGCGTGCCCCGGGTAGCCGCCGTCGAACCCGGGGCCGGCCGGGCCCATCGGGTTCCCGCCCATCGGCGGCGGCGTTCCCGGCCCCATCGGACCTTGCCCGAACTGTCCCGGCCCGTACTGATCCTGGCCGTACTGTCCCTGGGCGAATTGGTCCTGGCCGAACTGCGCCTGGACCGTCTGGCCCGGGACCATCTGAGTCTGTGCGAGGGCCGGGTTGAAATCGAGCCGCGTGCCCTCGTCCAGCGGCGTCCCGGGGTTGCCCATCGGGCCCGGCGCGCCGCCGTAGGGGCCGCCGTTGAAACCCCCGCCGTCCAGCATCGTCGACTCGACCGGCGGCTCGGCGCCCGCGCCGGGCGGCGCCGCGCCCCACCCCTGCCCGGCGGCCGGCTGCTGCGGCGTCCAGACCTGGGTGGCCTCGGCCTCGGGCTCCTGCGGCTTGCGCGGCTGCGCGTACCACGACTCCGGGACGATCGACTCCGGCTCGGGCAGCGGCTGCGCGCCGAACGCGGGCGGCCGATCCGCGCCGAAGGACGCGACGCCCCCGTGAGGCTGCGACCCGGCCGGGGACAGCGGCGCCGCGGACGAGCCGTCCGCCCAGGTGGGCGGCGGCGGGGTCGCGAACCCGCCGGACGGCTCGTCGGGGTTGAACGTCCACGCCGCGGTCGACTCGGGGTCGGTGGGCGCCAGCATCCCCGCGGCCTGCTGCGGCGGCTCGGGCGGCGGCCCCTGCTGCTGGAGCGCGGGTTGCGGGCCCGGCTGGACGGGTCCCGGTCCCTGCGGGGCGGGCGGCGCCTCCATCAGGGGCGCCGCGAGCGGCGGCGGCTGGTCGAACGGAACCGCGCCCTGCGGCGCCTCCTGCGGCGCCCAAGACGGTGTGGGCGGCGGCACCATCATCGTCTTGTCGCCCAGCCCGTCGGCGGCCGCCTGGCCGTGCGGATCGGCCGGGCCGACCGAGTACACGTCGATCGGCGCATTACAGTTCGAACACCTGCCGAGCGTCCCGGGCGTGTGAGAACCGCACGTCGGACACTGCATCGCTCAGACCTCGCCTTGTCGCCGCTTCGCCACGCTTGCGATCGGCCCGCCTCTGAACGGACCCCGTCTCCCCGCAAACCAGCAGGGCTCCCGACAAAAGTAGTGGGTGACGTCGTTCACGGGCGCGTGGATGGGAATCTGGCACACCGCTGCCGGGGGTCGCACCGAATCACGACATCTTGGTACTGGTCAAGATTGCCCGGAGTGGTTTACACGGCCCGGTGTGATGCTCGTCGCATCGGGCGGCGGCGCCCCGCACCGGCTAGGCTGGTGCGGGCCGGTTGAGGGCACTATGAGACTGACTCTAGGCTCGGAGCGGTTTCCCCGGCGCATCCAGAGAAGACGGAGTCCATGAGCGATCTTCCGCTGCGTTCGCAGCTGGCCGTCGCGCTCGGTCGTACGGCCGCCAAGGTGTCCCGCATCGCGGGCCGCGGGGACGGCTCGGTGATCGGCGGCCGGATCGGCCTGCGGCTCGACCCGGAGCTGCTGACCAGGCTCGCCAAGGACCGCAGGCTCGTCCTCGTCAGCGCCACCAACGGCAAGACGACGACGACCCGGCTGATCACCTCGGCGATGGCGCCGCTGGGGGAGGTCGCCACCAACGCCTTCGGCGCGAACATGCCCACCGGGCACGTGTCGGCGCTCGCGTCCGCCCCCTCGGCCCGCTACGGCGTGCTGGAGTGTGACGAGAAATACGTTCCGATGGTGCTCGCCGAGACGGGCGCGAACGTCGTCGCGCTGATGAACCTCAGCCGCGACCAGATGGACCGTGCCGCCGAGATCTGGCTGCTGGCCGGCAAGTGGCGGCGGGCGCTGGAGGCGTCGCCGCAGAGCCACGTCATCGCCAACTGCGACGACCCGCTCGTCACCTGGGGGGCGTCCACGGCCCGCAACGTGACGTGGGTCGCCGCCGGCCAGCACTGGCGCGAGGACTCCTGGTGCTGCCCCGAGTGCGGCGGCCCCCTCGACCGGCAGGACACCGACGAGGACAGCGACTGGCGCTGCCGGCAGTGCCACTTCGCCCGGCCCCGCCCGAACTGGATCCTGCGCGGCGACCAGATCGCGACGCCCGACGGCCGGGTGTTCCCGCTGACGGGGCTGTCGCTGCCCGGCCGCGCCAACCGCTCCAACGCGCTCGTCGCGCTCGCGGTCGTCGCCCAGTTCGGCGTGCCGCCCGAGCAGGCGCTGCCGCTGCTCAGCCAGGTCACCTCCGTCGCCGGCCGCTACACCACGGTCGAGCACCAGGGCCGCAGCATCCGGCTGCTGCTGTCGAAGAACCCGGCGGGATGGCTGGAGGCGTTCGACGTGCTCCAGCCGGCGCCCGGCCCGGTCGCCCTGTCGATCAACGCGCAGGGTCCCGACGGCCGCGACACGTCCTGGCTGTGGGACGTCGACTACCGCATCCTGCGCGGCCGTCCCGTCTGGGTCGCCGGGGAGCGCCGGGTCGACCTCGCCGCGCGGCTGGAGGCCGCCGAGGTGTCCTTCACCGTCGTGGACGACTTCGAGCAGGCCGTGATGGCGGTCCCGCCCGGTCACCTGGACGTGATCGCCAACTACACCGCCTTCCAGAGCATCCGAACGAGGTACGGCCGTGTCGTCTGACCGCATCAAGATCGTCTGGATCTACCCGGACCTGCTCAGCACCTACGGGGACCAGGGCAACACGATCGTCCTGGAGCGCCGCGCCGCGCTGCGCGGCATCCCGACCGAGACCGTGCACATGCGCTCGGACGAGCGGGTCCCCCAGGACGGCCACATCTACCTGCTCGGCGGCGGTGAGGACCGCCCGCAGATCCTCGCCGCGCAGCGGCTGCGCAACGACGGCGGCCTCGCCTACGCCGTGCAGCGCGGCGCGGTGGTCTTCGCCGTGTGCGCCGGGTTCCAGATCCTCGGCCACGAGTTCGGCGGCGAGGAGGGCCAGCCCGTCCCGGGCCTCGGCATCCTCGACATCCGCAGCGGCCGCGGGCAGCAGCGGGCGGTCGGCGAGGTCGTCGGCGACGTGTCCGCCGAGCTGAACATCCCGCGGATCACCGGCTTCGAGAACCACCAGGGCGCCACCAGCATCGGCCCCGGCGCCAAGCCGTTCGCCAAGGTCGTCTCGGGCGTCGGCAACGGCGACGGCAGCGGTTTCGAGGGCGCCTACAGCGGCCGTGTCCTCGGCACCTACATGCACGGCCCGGCGCTCGTCCGCAATCCCGCGCTCGCCGACCTGCTGCTCTCCTGGGCGGTGGGCCAGCGGCTCCAGCCCATCGACGACTCGTGGGCGGGCCGGCTGCGCGAGGAGCGTCTCAACGCCGTCCTGTCCGGGCCCGCGCCCCGCTGATCAATCCCGGGCGTCCGGTCCGGCAAAGAAGCCGCCAACCCGCCGCGCCGACCACGCCCCGCCCCCCGTCCCGGCCGGTATCCCTGCTGGCGTAGGTCAGCGCGGCGTCCGATGCCGCGCCACGGGGGAGGGTGCGCGGTGGGGGCGTCAGCGGTTTCCCGGGCACTCGCCGTCCCGGAGCGCGCGGCGGCCGGGCTCGTCGACGGCGTGGCGGTCGTCATGCCCGCCTACCAGGAGGCCGCGAACCTCCGGGCCACCGTCGAGGACTTCCTCGGCACGCTCCGCGAGGCCGGGGTCGAGCACGCCGTCGTGGTCGTCGACGACGGCAGCTCCGACGGCACCGGCGCGGTCCTGGACGCGCTCGCCGCCCGTCACCCCGGCCGGGTCGTCGCCGTCCGCCACGGCGCCAACCGCGGCTACGGCGCGGCTGTCCGCACCGGCATCGACGCGGCGCTGCGCCGCACCCGGCTGCGGCTGCTGCTGCTCACCGACGCCGACGGGCAGTTCCGCGCGGCCGACCTCCCGGCGTTCCTGGACCTGCGGCGGCGCGAGCGCGCGGACGTCGTGATCGGCTACCGGCGCGAGCGCGCCGACCCGCCCGCGCGCCGGATCAACGGACGGCTGTGGACGCTCGCGGCCCGGCTGCTGCTCGGCGTCCGCAGCCACGACGTGGACTGCGCGTACAAACTTTTCGACCGGCGGGTGCTGACCGGCCTGGAGCTGATCGGCGAGGCCGCGGCGATCGACCCCGAGCTGCTCGCCAGGGCCGCGCGGGGACGGCACCGGATCGTCGAGGCGCCCGTCGGGCACCACCCGCGCGAGCACGGCCGGCAGACCGGCGCCTCCCCGAAGGTCGTCCTCCGGTCCCTGCTGAGCCTCGCCCGCGTCCACCGGAACCTGGCGCGCGCGGCGCGGCGGGCGCGGCGGGCACCGGCGCGGGACCCGGTGCTCACGCTCGTGACGCTCGCCGCGTCCGCGCTGTCCGCGGCGGCGTACGCGCACTACGCGCGGCTCGGCGGCGTCCTCGCCTACGACGACGCCGTCTCGCACGCCCTCATCACCCGGCGCGTGATCGACGGCCCGGTGGCCGGACCGGCGCAGCTCGGCGGCGTGTGGCTGCCGCTGACGCACCTGCTCGCGCTGCCGCTCAGCGGTTTCGACGGGCTCTACTTCTCCGGCTTCGCGGGCGCGACCGTCTCCATGGCGGCGTTCGTGCTGACCGTCCGCTCCCTATACCGAATCGCGGCGCGCATGGCGCTCCCGGCGGGCGGCGAACCGGACGCCGGCGGCCCACCGGACGGCCGGGCCCGCGCGGCCGGCGCGGCGGCGGCGTTGCTGTTCGCGGCGAACAGCAACGTCCTGTACCTGCAGAGCACGCCCATGACGGAGCTGCCGCTCCTCGCCTGCGCCGCCGCGGCCGTCGACCACCTTCAGCGCTGGTGCCGCACCGGCCGGTACACGCACCTCACGACCGCCTCGATCGCGACGCTGCTGGCGACCCTCACCCGGTACGAGGGCTGGATCCTCGCCCTGGCCGTCGCCGCCGTCGTGGCCTACACCGCGGTCGCGGGCGACCTCGGCGTCGCGGGCGACACGCCGGTGTCCCGCGCGAGACGGCGCGTCCGGCTGGAGTCGCACCTCCTGTTCTTCTGCGCCGTCGCCTTCAGCGGGATCGCGGGCTGGCTGTGCTGGAACCACGTCCTGTTCGGCGACGCGCTCAACTGGAGCTCGGGCGCCTACGCCAAGCCGTCCTTGTGGGTGACGTCCGGCGAACGGGCGATCGGCGACCTGACCGTGTCGGCGCACGCCTACCTCGGCGCGGTGGGCCTGGTGGTCGGACCCCTCACGCCCCTCCTCGCCCTCGCCGGGCTGGCGGTGTACGCGTGGCGGCACCGGCTCCGCCCCGCGTCGGCCGCGCCCTACGTCACGCTGGTCTTCCTGCCGTTCTTCGTCCTCATGCTCTACCTGGGGCAGCGGCCCCTGCACATCCCGTCGATCAACGGCGACCTCTACAACGTGCGGTTCGGCCTGGTCATGGCCCTCGCCACTTCGGTGTTCGCCGGATACCTCTGCGTGCTCGTCCCGGCGGCACGGCCGCGCCGCGCGGCCGTCGCGGCGGTGGCCGCCACCGTGCTCGCCGTCCCCGGCACCGCCACGTTCGCCGAGCCGCTGGCCTGGCGGCGCCGGGCCGACCCTCGGACCGCCGTGGTCACCGCGTGGCTGCGCGGCCACTACGACGGCGGCCGTGTCCTGATGCAGGGCTTCGGCAACGAGTCGGTGTCGTTCCGGTCCCGGCTGCCCAGCGCACAGATCGTCTATGAGGGCGGCTTCCGCCTCTGGGACCGGGCCCTGGCCGACCCGGCGGCCAACGGCATCCGCTGGATCGTCGCGCGGACCACCCCCGGCGCCGAGGACGGCACCTGGACCGCACTGCGCGGCACCCCCGCCCTGAACGCCTACTCCCTCACCTACAACGACGGCCGCTACCGCGTCTACCGCCGAACACCCCCGCCCCCGCCCGCGAACCGGGCGGCGATCTCGGCGACGAGCCGGAGGGCCACTCCGGCGACGAGCCCATCCGCACGCGCGCCCGCGAACCCGGCGGCGCCTCCGGTGGCGTCTCTGGGGGCGGTCTCGGTGGCGGGGCGGGCGGCGAGTGCGGCGGCGGTGTCCTCGTCCGCGCCCGCGATCGTGAGTGCGGGTTCGGCCGCGTTTCCGGTCGTGGCCCCGGCGACCTCGGTTGTGAGGCCGGTCGTTAGCTCGGCGGCGGGGTTGGTGGGGCGAGGCGGGGGGAGTGGTTGGTGACCGCGCCGATGACCACGGCCGCGCCGCCGCGTCCCGCCGCCGCGCCCGCGCTGCTGCCGGAACCGCCTGAGGACCTCAGCGCGCGCCGCCTGCTGAGCCGCGGGCAGGCCGCCGTCGGCGGCGCCACCGCCGTCTTCGCCGCCGCCGCGCTCGGGGTCCACGCGCTGACGGGCGCCGGGCCGTCCTTCACGTGGTGGGCGCAGGCCGTGATCGCCTTCTGCACCGCCGTGTACGCGCTGGTGGTCGGGTTCAAGCTGCTGATGGTCCTCGGTTCGTGGGAGGCTCCGGTGCTGCGTTTCGGCCCGGACGACCTCCGCTCCGTCCCCAATGGCGAGCTGCCCGCCTACACCGTCCTCGTCCCGCTGTACAAGGAGGCCGAGGTCCTGCCGCACCTCCTGGACCGGCTCGGCCGCCTCGACTACCCCGCCGACCGCCTCCAGGTGCTGTTGCTGGTCGAGCAGGACGACACCGAGACACGGGACGCGCTCCCGCCCGAACTGCCGGGCTCGTTCGAGGTCGTCCTCATCCCGCCGTCCGCGCCGCGCACCAAGCCCAAGGCGTGCAATGTCGGCCTCGCCCACGCCCGTGGCGAGTTCGTCGTCGTCTACGACGCCGAGGACCGTCCCTCCACCGGCCAACTCCGCGAGGCCGTCCTCGCCTTCCGCGCGCTGCCCGACCGCGTCGTCTGCGTCCAGGCCGAACTCCAGTACTGGAACCCGTGGACGAACTGGCTGACCCGCTGCTTCGCCGCCGAGTACGCCACCAACTTCAGCCTCGTCCTGCGCGGCCTGGACCGCCACCGGCTGCCGATCCCGCTCGGCGGCACGTCCAACCACTTCCGCGCCGCGGCCCTGCGCGACCTCGGGGCCTGGGACCCCTACAACGTCACCGAGGACGCCGATCTCGGCATCCGCATCGCCCGTCGTGGGTGGGACGTCCGGATGATGGACTCGGTCACGGAAGAGGAGGCCAACAGCAGGCTGGGGAACTGGATCCGCCAGCGTAGCCGCTGGATCAAGGGCCACATCCAGACCTGGCTCGTCCACACCCGCCATCCGGTCCGGTTGTGGCGCGAGCTCGGCACCAGGGGCACCGTCGCCTTCCACCTCACGATGGGGTTCTCGACCTTCGCCGCATTGGCCAATCCACTGTTCTGGGCGCTGACCCTCATCTACCTGTTCACGGGCGTCCAGTTCATCGGGGTCCTGTTCCCGGCGGCGACGCTCTATACAGGGGTGGCCACGATGGCGGGAGGCAACCTCCTGATGGCCTACTGCATGATGACCGGCTGCCTGGAGCGCGACCTCCACCGCGCCGTCCGGACCATGCTGACCGCACCCCTCTACTGGGCCCTGATGAGCGTCGCCGCCTGCAAGGCTGTGGCGCAACTCCTGCGCCCCAGCCGCCGCCACTTCTGGGAACTCACCGACCACGGCCTGGTGAACGACCCGCCGCCCGGCTGATGAGCGGGCGGTGACATGGCGCAGCGGCACCTCGATCGGGAGTTTCTCGTACTCCTCTCCGTAAGCCGCTCGCGACCGTGCCGGCCATCTATTCTGAGCGATCCTCGGTCGGTTTTCGTAGATGGAAAGCGTGGCAAAGAGGTGGCCGCTGTCTTCGTGCCGGGACGAGATCTACGGGAGCGCGTCCGTTGAGCTGGAGGAGTACACCGCGATCCGGGCGGCGACCCCCGGGTCCGACCGCGTCTTTCAGATGGTGTCCAGTGCCCGTCCAGTGCCTGTCCAGTGCGGCTGAATAGCTTGTACCGCAACGGATCACATCACACCGGAAATGGAGGAGGGACATGCGAAATCGTTTGTGGAGATCCTGTACCCGGACCGCAGCGGCGATTACCGCTAGTGTCGTAACCCTCGCAGCGGGCGGAACTCTGACTGCCGCCGGCCCGGCCAGCGCCGCCACCTCGTCGAAACTGCGGGTGATCAAGGTCACCAACGGCGAGTTCAACGTCATTCTTCCGAACCCTCAGGTCGGAAGGCGGGCGGTGGCCGCGAGCAACGTTACGGCTGCCCACGCTTTCAGCAGCTTCCAGAAGCTCACGATCCAGTCGGAAGGCTTCGATATCGACGGACGTATTAAAGGCACGCTTAAGAGCCACAACTTCGAGAGCTTGTGGACGGTCTACAACCTGCCGAGATCGTCCGGCTGGAAGGTGTGGGCCCTCAGCTTCAAGAAGGACAGCAGTCAGAGCGTCCTGAAGGAGACCTTCCACCGGGAACAGCTGGTCAACCTCGACATCGACATTCACTTCACGGTCAAAGCCGCCTCGTTGAAGGGGGTATCCACCCTGCGCATCGGGTTCGAGACGGTGAGGCTGGAGCTCGACGGAGTGATTAAGGACTTCACGGTCGTCAACCCGGAGTCCGGCGGCGCGAAGGACCAGGACGGCAAGGAAATCCCGGTCGAATTCGACCCGATCTGACCGAGGCCTCCCGATGGGCTCCGGGCGACCTACCCGATGATGCGTTGACGACGGCGGCGATTGGTTCCGGGCAGGCACCGGCACCAGTCGCCGCCGAACCTCGTTGGGGCCGGCCCGCCGCGCGTGAAATGTGGACCGCCTTCCTTTTCGCACTTATATTGGCCGAGAGGGCTGACATGCCATCCACCACGAACACTCCGATATCGATGACCAGCCGGCATCCTGGTGTTCCTCGCATATCACTGGGCGTGGCACGGAACGTGCTGACGAGATTTGCCACGGCCGCCACTTCGACAATGGCGGCTGCAATGCTTCTGATCGGCGGCTCCAACGCCGCACTCGCGGACGGCGCGCATTTCGTGCCGGAGGCTACCGATGTCAGTTGGGATGGCACCGTCGCCACCGTTACGTTCCGTGAAGTCGGTGTGGTGCTGAAGGCGGACGTGACCACGATCTCCGTCAAGGTGACCGCCGACGTGGACGCCGTCTGCAGGCGAGGAGTTTCGACACTTCACATTTACCGGTCGGCGACCGCCCTGGATGCGAAGGACTATCCGATCGGCGACGACCACACCGTCGAAGGCGCCGCCAGGGTGCCGCTCGAGGTGCCGGGGTTGGAGGTTTCCGGCTTCACGTGTGTGATAACGAACACATCGGTCACGACTGTCCTCAAGGATTTCCGGACCGGCGCGACTCTGACCCACAGAACTGACCACCAACAGATCCGAAAAAGCACCACCAGGGCACTGCGTCAGTGATCCCTTGAAGATCTGAGGCAGGGCGTTCAAGGATTTCGTCTGCGGTCTTGGTCCAGGTGAAAGGCCGGGGCGCCGCGGTCCAGGGTCTGATCCAGTCGCATCAGGCGCCGCGGAGATCACCGCCTCGACCCGTCCGTCGGTGATCTTCCGCGGCCCTTGGCGTGGCGCAGCGCGGACAGGTGATGCCTCCGGGCCTCGACGGGGCGGCCGGCCCGGTCACGCCGCGGAGCAGGGTGAGAGCGTGCGCGCGACTTCCTACGCGAGTTCCAGAGCCCGCTGCAGCTCGGCGCGGGCCTCGGCGTACCGGCCCTGCCGGATGGCAACGATCCCGAGGTTGATCCGCAGCTGTGCCGCGCTGCGGTGATCGGGCACGCTCTCGGCGGCCCGCAACGCGTGCTCGTGCAGGGTGACGGCATCGGCGTAGTGGCCGCCGCTTTCCAGGTAGCGCAAGAGCACCAGGGCGAGCTGCACCGGGTACCAGGCCTGCCCGTGCTCCGCCGCGTGCACCGCGGTGGCGACCAGGTTGGCGCGCTCGGCGTCCAGCCAGGCCAGCGCCGTGGTGTCGTGCAACGTGGGTAACGCCACCGTGGGACGCGACACCCGGGGCCGCTGGTCTCGCTCGGCGGGATACAACACGTCCATCGCCGTGGCCGCGGTGTACAGATAGAAGTCCAGGACGCGGCGCGGCAGCTCGACCTCGCCGTTCCGGACGGCCAGATCCTTGGCGTACGCCCGGAGCAGGTCGTGCATGCCGTACCGATCCCCGTTGCGCTGCACTTGATGTCTGCCGGCGAGCAGCTCCAGGCTTTCACGGGCCGTCGCCTCCTCGCCGCCGAGGAGGGCGGACGCCCCGTAGCCGTCCACATCGGTCCCGGGATGCAGGCCCAGCAGCCGGAACAGGTGGGCCGCGCCGGGCGGCAGGTCCCGGTACGACCAGGAGAACACGACGCCGATGTCGGAGCGCGGATCCCCGGTGGACAACAGGTCCAGCCGCCTCCGGTGATCGGCGAGCTCGCCCACCACCTCGGCCAGGGCCACCGGCGCCCTCCGGTGCACCAGCTCCGCCGCGATCCGCACTGCGAGCGGCAGCCTGGCGCACTGCGCCGCCAGCGCCTCGGCCGCGCTGGTCTCCGCGGTCACCCACTCGCCCGCCAGTCGCCGCAGCAGCGCCAGCGCATCGTCCCGGCGCAGGACGTCGAGGTCCAGTCGGCGCGCACCGTGCCGCACGACCAGGCCGGGCAGGCTGTCGCGGCTGGTCACCAGCACGGCGCTGCCGGCCGACCCGGGCAGCAGCGGCCGGATCTGGTCGACCGAGGCGGCGTTGTCCAGCAGGATCAGCATGCGACGCCCGTCGAGCAGGCTGCGGTACCGGGCGGCGCGCTCCTCGACGTCGGCCGGCACCTGCTCGCCCGGCAGGCCGAGCGAGCGCAGGAACCTGGCCAGGGCGGCACTGGGGGACACCGGCTGCTCCTGGTCGTAGCCGCGCAGGTCGATGTAGAGCTGGCCGTCCGGGAAGCGGTCGCGGGCGCGGTGCGCCCACCGGGTGGCGAGAGCGGTCTTGCCGACGCCCGCGGTGCCGGACACGACGACGATGGCGCTCGTGTCCGGTTCCGGCGCGGTGGTCAGCCGGTCGAGCTCGCCGAGCTCGTACGCCCGTCCGACGAAAACCGGAACGTCGGCCAGCAACTCCGCGGGCACAGTCCGGTCGACCGCGATGGGCGGCCCGGTCAGGACGTGTGCCCGCGAATCCTCGTCCAGGATCTCCTGGTAAGCGGCGGTCAGCTCCGGCCCCGGGGCGACGCCGAGCTCGTCGGCCAGCCGGCGTCGCACCGCGTGATAGGTGGTGAATGCCTGTGCCCTGAAGCCGGCGACGGCGTACGCGCGGACGAGCCGAGCCTGCCCCATCTCGTCCAGCGGGTCGGCCGCCGCGACTTCCTCGAACGCGCTGATCGCCCGGTCCACCGCCCCGGTCGCCAGCATGGCGGCGCCGTACCGGCCCAGCGCCGCCCGATGCTCCGCCACGATCGACAGCACCCGCGGGTGCTCGGCCAGCAGGGGGAGGTCGGCGAAGGGCCGGCCCTGCCACAGCGCCAGCGCCTCGGTCAGGGCCGCCGCCTCCCCGCCGTCGGCGGCGTGGCGGACGAGGCGGCGGAAGCGCATGATGTCGATCTGGTCCGCGGGGACGCCGAGGCGGTAGCTGTCGCCCAGATAAGGCAGCATCTCGCTGGGGGAGCGCGGCGCCCGCCCGGGTTCCAGCAGCCGGCGGAGCCGCTTCACGTGCGTCTGGAGGATGTTGACGGCGCTGGCCGGCGGCTGATCGCCCCACAGGGCGTCGATCAGGCTGGTCAGGCCGACCGGCTGCCCTCCGGCCAGCACGAGCAGGCCGAGCACGGCGCGTTGGGCGGGCGGCCCGAGCAGGAGCGGCTCGTCGTGGAGCCATGCGCGCATCGGCCCGAGCACCTGGATCCGTAGTGTCAACCTCGCGTCCACTTCCGGTCCAATCGATTGTCAAGAATCGCTCGGCGTTAGCTTATCGATCTGATCCGGTACAAGCGATGAGATAGGACGCATATGGCGCAAACCGGACGGGTGAGGCTAGGAGTCGCTCGGATGGTGACGGGCCTCGCCGACCCTGCCGGACCCGCCCGGCTCGTCGCCCCCTCCACGCCCCCGCCACACCGGCTCGGGCAATGCGCGGCACCATCCCGCGTTGGCTCAGATGCTCAGCGGAATCGCAGGCCCTGCCGGCACGGACCTTGACCGGGCCGGGACGGCGGCGGCGTCCACGATCGCCGATGCCCGGTCCACCGGCCCAAGCGCCCCGAGATCGCCGCCGAGCGGTTCAGGCAACCTTGATCGAATGAGGCCCGACGCTGACGGTGACGTCCACCTGGCCGCCGAGTGCGGCGGCATAGGCGCGAAGCGTCTCCAGTTCCATGGCTTCGAGGTCGCCGTTCTCGATCTGCGAGATACGAGATTGAGAAACTCCGAGAATCTGGGCGACCTCGGCTTGCGTCCTGCCGACGGCCTTGCGGAGTTCCTTGAGGTGGTGGCCGGCGATGTGCGCGTTCAGTACGGCGCTCGCTTGTGCCCGGCGCTCGGGGTCGGCCAGTTCGGGATGGCGGCGGTGTGCTTCGGCTTTGATGTCCTGCCAGCGGCGCCCAGTACTCATCGCCTGGCCTCCTTGTCCTTCGCGGCCCGATACTCGGCGTAGCGGGCTTCCGCCAGTGGGATGGCCTCGTCATACCAGCGGGACCACTGTCCGGCCTTGTCTCCGGCCACGAGGAAGATCGCGGCACGCTCCAGGTCGAAGACGAACAGCATCCGGATCTCCGATCGCCCTCGACTGCCTGGCCGCAGTTCCTTGAGGTTGTGTAGCTCGCTGTGCTCCAGGGTGTCAACGAGCGGTCGTCCCAGCGTCGGCCCGACCTCGGTCAACAGGTCGATGGCCTGCTCGACCAAGGCCGCGGTGTCCACATCGCACTCACACAGCTTGAGGAACCAGCTCTCGACCGGTTCGAGGAGGATCACATCCCAGGCCATCGACTCAATATAACCCCTGGCTCATGTCTGGGCCGCTCAGTCGCCCGATTGCTCCGGACCCTCTGCTTCGCGCCGCCGCCACGTGAACACAGGACGGTGGAGCGAGCGATGCACGTTGTTCGAGGCAGCGTGGCATCGAAGAGGACATTCACTGACCTATTGGTGTCCTAGCGTGGTGGGCGTTGGACGAGGACAGGGAGCATGCGATGCCACACGGATCCGCCATCACAGGGCCGGCGATGCACTTCGCGGACGCCGCGGAGTGGGAGGCGTGGCTGGCCGTCCATCACCAGGACGAGGGCGGTGTGTGGCTGGCGATCGCCAAGAAGAACGCGCCGGTGACCCTGGTGAGCATCGCGCAGGCCCTCGACGTCGCGCTGTGTTACGGCTGGATCGACAGCCAGCGCAAGGGACTCGACGAGCACCGCTACCTCCAGCGCTACTCGCGTCGGCGCAAGGCCAGCCCTTGGTCGCGGGTGAACGTCGAGAAAGTGGAGGCGCTCACCGCCGCAGGACGGATGCGGCCGCCCGGCCTTGCGGAAGTCGCCGCCGCCCAGGCGGACGGACGGTGGGACCAGGCGTACGCGGCCCAGCGCGATGTCACCGTCCCGTCCGATCTGGCGGCGGCGCTGACCGTACGCCCGGAGGCCGCGGCCCGTTTCGAGGCGCTCGACAAGACCGGCCGCTACCTGCTGATATTGCCATTGCTGAAGGCCAGGACCCCGGCCGTTCGCGCGGCCCGCCTGGAAAAGGCGGTCGCCGGACTGGCGGGAAACTGACCCTTGCCCAAGGCTTTCGCATATCTGCCTTGTCTCGTTTGCACTGTCCAAATCGGTCATACTCGTGGGCATGCAGCGGAACGCAGGCGCCGCTCGTCAGGCGCGATCCAACTACAACCTGGTCGGCACGATCACCGATAGGCGCCCGGACCGCGGCGTCGCGGAAGTCCTAGAGACCTGGTCGCACGTCGACAAACTCGTCCGCGACCGCGGTGAGGAGCCCCTTCGTTCCGTCGCCTTCATCGCCCGGCTCAGCGGACTTCCGGCCAAGCAGATCGGCCATTTGCGTCAGGTCCGCAACCTGTGCGCCCACTCGGCCGACGACGGCTGGCCCTCGCAGAAGGACGTCGATCAGGCATTGATGACCGCCTACGCCCTGAGAGAGCTCGTCCTGGGCATCTGACACCTGTCGCCGGACTGGCCTTCAGCGCCCCTGCGCGCCGAGCCGCACGTCCACCATGCGCATTGGGGTGAAAACCCTGCGCAACCAGTGACGGACGGTGACAATGGCGTTGACGTGAGCCGGTCGCCTGCGGCGACCTCCAGGCGGAAGGGTGCAAAAGCCATGTCTCGTGAGCAACGCCCTGAATGGGCCCTTCGCCTCGAAGCGGAGCGCCTTGACCGGGGCTGGGGTAAATACGACCTGGCCCGCCGCCTGCGGGGCGTGCTGAACATGCCCCTCACCTCGCCGGGTGTCAGGGGCACCGGCGCTCAGATCTACCGATGGGAACGGGGCATCCACTTCCCGGCCATGTGGGCGGACATCCTCGCCACCGTCTTCGAGACGACGAAGGAAGACCTCTTCGGCGACGAACTGGACAGGCGCGCCCAATCCGCATCGGGGCCCCTTGTCGAAGACGCACCAGGCATCCCCGGCGGTAGCGTGGATCAGAGTCCAACTCCCGAACAGGGGGACGACGACGTGAAACGACGTGCCGCACTCCAGGTGATCACCGCCGCAGCCGCTGGAATCGCCAGCCCGCCAGGCGCTGTGGAAACCGTCCTGTCCGGCATCCGAAATGCCATCGGCAATGCTCTCGGCCTCGGCGCCTGGGAAGCCACCGTCCACGAGTACGGGCAGCTCCTCACCACCCGCCCGGCCGGTGAATTGGTCGGCGGCCTCACTACCGAGCTCATCACGGTGGGGCAACTGCTCGAACGACCCCGCAACGACAGTGATCAGGTCGGGCTGCTCCGCGTCAGCGCCGGACTGTCCGGCCTGCTGGCAATCGACCTCGGCGACGTGGGTGATCAATGCGCCGCGCGAACCTCGTGGGACGTCGCCAGGCACGCCGCCGATGCGTCGGGCGACCGCGATCTACGGGTCTGGGCGCGCGGGCGCGCCGCCCAAGACGCGTTCTGGGGAGAGAACCCAGGGAGCGTCATCGCCAATCTGGCAACGGAAGCCGTCGAGATCGCAGAGGGAGCACCGTCGCCCGGCCTCGCTCGCGCATACGCCGCACGCGCCTACGTCGCCGCAGACCAGAACGACGCCCGGCAAGCTCACGCATCGCTCAACGCTCTCAGGCGGACCGTGGACGCGCTCCCAGAGTCGGCGGAGGAGACCCCACTTGCATTCCGCGAGAGCCAACTCCGCTGGGCGGAGTCCTACGTGTACACACAGTTAGGCGACCGCCAAGCAAGCGCGACACTTGATAAAGCCTATGCGGCCTACGGTGGCGCAGGCCGCGTCGCCGTAAAGAACCTGCGCCTAATGCGAGCTTCGGTTCTCATCAAAGAGCGCGAGGTCGATGCAGGTCTAGCGGAGGCACTGGCCACACTGCATGAATACCCCAAAGCAAAGGCCGCCGGGATAAATCTGCTGACCGGGCACGTCCTACGGGCGCTTCCTGAACAATCTCGGGACCTTCCGGCGGCGCGGGAGTTGCGGGCGTTGGCCTCTGGGCAGAGCCGCACCGCACTCACCTGACCGCGCAGGAGCCCCGTCGAGTGATCGACGGGGCTGCTGTACGCGCTGGGGCCAGGCCCGTCCGGCGGACCAGGCCGGACGCGAGCCTGGGCGGAGTCCATCGCCATGCCCCCGACGTCCATGGCGACGGCTTGTCCGCCAGTGGGGACGGCGCGCGGGCGATCTGCCTATGGACGAGCCGCCGGTGACGGCCGGAGGACTACTTGGGCGGCAGGTTCGTCCACTCGGCGGTGATCGAGGCGCCGCCCGGCACCGAGACCACTCCTCCGTCGGCCGAGACGAAGTAATCGGTGTCGATGATCCGCGACGTCTTCGGGTCGACGACCAGGTGCGCCGACTGATTTCCCCTGAAGGCGATCGAGAGTCCCTGGCCGCCCTTGACCCGGCCGAGGTTCTTGACGTTCGGGTACGAGGCGATCGCGCGGAAAGCGGCAGCGCGGACCTTCGGCGGGGCCGGCAACTGGGAGACCAGGGAGAGCAGGCCCTCGAAGGTGGATTCCTTCCGGCCGGCGGCGTCGAGCTTGCCGGCGCTGGTCCTGATGTTCCCGGACTCGACGGATTTGGCGATCCACGTCTTCAGCGCATCCGGCGTGGTCGGAAGCTTCTGGAGCTGTTCGAAGGTCACATCGGGGCCGCCCAGCCGGAATGGAATGGGGTGGGTGAGCTGGACGGCCTTGCCCCCGGTCTTCTCTCCCTTCCACCAGACTCGGCCGTCGCGCCGAGTCCAGCTCTCCAGCGAGGTGCGTCCACCGCCATTGGAGTTGGTCCTCGTCGTCTTGACGTACCAGTAGGTGCCAGAAGCCTTTGGTGCCCGCTCCGCCGTGGTGGCGGCCACGAGCAGGAGCTGCCGGCCGGACGGCGATGCCGCCGCCTGCGTGCCAGAGCCGTTCTTGGACCCGGCAGGCTCACCGGAACCGCTGCCCCCGATCACCACCGCGGCGGCGGTCACGGCGGCGACGGCGGCCAGTGCCGAGCCGAGAAGAATGGGCCGCCGCTTCGGTGAACGGCGGGGAGCCTGGTCGGCCGACTGGAGGTCTTGGTGGATCTGGCTCATGACGAACTCCTGGATTTGCCGGTGCCGGCCGCTCGGCAGATCCCGTTCCACCGGCCCCGGCAATAGCCTGGCCAACTCGGCGAACTCGTCGGGGTCGGGCTGATTCGGGGAGGTTTTCATCGGTTGATCTCCTGAGCGGACCGGACCGCGACTTCGCGGTCACCATTTACCTGTCCGTGGTCGGGCCGCGGTTCCCGATTTCTTTCGGGCGCCTGAAGCTTTCCAGCGGTGACGAGCTTGTTCAGTTTTTTGCGCGCTCGGAACAGCCGGGACCGAACCGTCCCGACCGGCACTCCGAGCGCCTCGGCCGCCTCGGCGTAGTCGAGCCCGGACCACACGCACAGGGCCAGCACCTCCCGCTCCGGCTTGCGCAGCGCCGCCAGCGCCGCACGCACGAGGGCGAGCCGCTCGCGATCACCGATGCGGGTGACGACCTCGTCGGCGAAGTCCGGCATCACCCCCGCCTTCGGAAGCCGCGACAGCGCGCCGTCGTACCTCTGGGCGGCGCGGCGTACGTTGCGCGCGATGTTGGTGGCGATACCAAGAAGCCATGGGCGCAGCGACTGTCCGTCGGCGTCCCTGTCGACGCGGTCGCGCAGCCGCCACGCCTCAAGAAAGGTCAGGGACACCACGTCCTCGGCCGTCGACCAGTTCCCCGTCAGCCGGAAGGCGTGGTTATAAACCGCGCGAGCGTGCTCATCGAACAGTTCCCTGAACGCATCCGGCTCCCCGGCGTGCACACGGGCACGCATACTCATCTCCACATCCACGGACTGTCCGCCCAAGAATCCGAGTTTCTGTGACCTGCACCACAAGACGGACCTCTGGTGCCGCGTCCACCGAGGCAGCAAGCCCCTGGCGCGGGGCGGCCATGCGTTCCCGGCCGCCGCCCTAGGCCATCGTCGCGTGAGCGCGCCAGGCAGCGATCACGGCGGCACGGGCCCCCGGCGGCCCGTCCTGGCATGGATCCGTGACGCCCGGATCTCCCTCAGACTCCAGAACGCTTCCCGAGAGAACGGCGGGGACCGTTTCGAGGGTCGTCCCGTTGCTTGGCACACGTCGCGCACTTCCCACTGTTTCCTGTGTTCGGCCCGGGGGATGCGAACCTGGCCAGGGGGAAGTGGGGTGGCTGGGGTCCTCTCACCAGGCGCTGGCCGTCGAGGGGCTGTCGACGTCGCCTAGAAAGTGAGCCGATGAGGTTCTTCGTTGTTCACGACGGGCAGGGGATCATCTCTTCGGTGATCACGGTGCCGGATGATTCCACCGCCGTGACGTTCGCCGCTCCGGCGGGGTCGTCGGTGAGCGAGGTCGGCGATCTTCCGTTGGCTCCGGAGGATCTGCGTGATCGCCGGAGGCTGGAGGAATTCGCCGCCGAATTCCAGGTCGACGTCAGTGGTTCGGTTCGTCGCGCCGCGGTGGTCCGGCGAGGGGGCTGAGCCCGGCGGTCCGCGGGGCGGGGCGATCAGGCGAGGGCCTCGGCGATCGCCGCCTGGTCCTGGTACTCGCGCCAGTGGACGATGCGTCCGTCGCGGGCGTGCAGGACCACCACGCACGCGGCGCTCGCCCGCGTGCCGCGTCCCGGCACCGTGGCCGTCAGCCGGTACTCGACGATGATCACCTCGGGGTCGGCGGTCTCGTGGATCACGACGTCCCGGAACTCCTCCAGCGTGAGGGGGAATGCCTCGCGTCCCGCCCGGACCATGGCGAGGACCTTCTCGCGGCCCTCGGTCAGGCGGTGCTCGGCGGGAGCGAACGGCTGCTCCACGACGACGTCGGCGGACAGCATCTCCTCGTCCAGCGCGGCCTGGCCGGACAGGGCGTTGCGCTGGAACCGGGCGAAAAGGTCTCGTGGGGTCGGCGTGGGCATGGGCGGTCCCTTCGGCGTGGACTAACATGAGTGTCGGCTCATGAAAAATATGAGTCGCGACTCATCTTGTCAACGAGTGGACGAATGACGCCGAGCAAGCCCATGCGCGCCGACGCGCTGCGCAACCGCGCCCGCATCCTCGCCGCCGCCGAGGAGGTGTTCGCCGAACGGGGCGCCTCCGCCTCCACCGAGGAGGTCGCCGCCCGCGCCGGCGTCGCCATCGGCACGGTGTTCCGGCATTTCCCGACCAAGCGCGACCTCCTCGCCGCGATCATGAAGGAGGTACGGGACGGTCTCGTCGCCGAGGCCGAGACCGTGCTCGCCGGTGGGCGGGCGGGGAGCGCGTTCTTCGACTACTTCGCCTTCGTCGTCGAACGCTCGGCCGAGGTCGGCACCGTCGTGAGCCTGCTGGCGGAGGAGGGGACGTCCATCGAGCCGGGTGAGCAGATCATGGCGTTCACCCGGGCGTTCGGCTCGCTGCTGGACGCCGCGAAGGACGCGGGGACCGTCCGGCCGGAGGTCCGGCTCGACGAGGTCATGGCGCTTCTCACGGCGACCGCGCATGGCGCCCTGGCCGCCGGATGGTCCGACGACCTTCGCCGCCGGACGGTGGCCCTGCTGCTGAACGGGCTCCGCGCCCGCTGAGACGGCCGGCCCCGGGTCAGTAGATGAGGGCCTGGACGTTCTCGGCGGTGGCCTCTTCCACGAAGGTGGGGGCGCCGGCGATGCGGATGCCGGGCAGGACGTCGTCCGGGCCTATCTCGCGGCGGGCCGCGCACTGGGTGCACAGGGTCACCCGGCCCGCGGACAGGATGACCGCGATGAGGTCCTCCAGGGGCGTGGCGTGCGGGAGGCGGAACTCCGCTGCCCTGCCGGGGAGGGCGAACCAGGACGACTCGCCCGTCAGCCAGAGGGAGACGGGCAGGCCGCTCGCCACGGCGGCGGCGGCGATCGTGAACGCCTGGTTGCATCGTTCCGGGGCGTCCGCGCCCGCGGTCACCTTGATCACCAGAGGTCGGGCCATGCGGAAAGCCTATCCGGGCCGATGGGGGCGCCAGTAGCATCGCCTGCCATGGGCGGCATGGTGAACGCGGGTGTCCTGATCCTCGCGCTGGCTCTGGTGGCCGTGGCGGCGGTGCTGCTGGTGGTGCGGCTCGGCCGGCTGGGGTAGCCGGGGTTGGACGGATCGCGCCGCGGATGATCGATGGCGGACGCTTCGTCCACGCGGCGGCCCGGTTTCGCGACGATGCGTTCAGTGCCGGTTGCGTCCGCCGCGGGAGCAGGCACGATGCCCCCTGTGGATAAGACGAATGTGTTCAATCTGGACGGCCGGCGGTTCGCGATGGTCAGCTCGACCGCGAGCCGGGTGGATCCGGACGCCCCCACGCGCTTCGCCTACACCGAGGCCGACGGGGTGATCTGGGGCAGCTACGAGGGCGACACGGTGGTCCACGGCCGTTTCGTGGGCGTCCGGGACGGGGCCGACGTGGAGCTCAGCTACGTGCACCTGACCACGCGGGGCACGGCCCCGGTGGCCGGACGCAGCTCCAACCGGATCGAGCTGCTGCCGGACGGGCGGATGCGGCTGGTGGAGGAGTTCCGGTTCGACGGGGACGACACCCCGCAGGTCAGCGTGTGCGAGGAGATCGTCTAGCCGGGGTCCCGCATGGCGGCGCGGCCGGCGTCCGCGCGGATGAAGCGCATCCGGCCGTGCGCCACCGACTCGCTCGCGGGGCGCGCCTTCGCCGGCGCGGGGGCGCTGTCGGAGGTCAGGACGTACGGGCGGCGGATGACCTCGTCGAGGATGAGGACGGTCTCGGTCGCCTTCACCGCCGGGATGCCGGCCAGCCGCTCGGAGACCAGCCGGTGCACGGCGGCGACGTCGGTGGCCCTGACCTGGATCATCGCGTCGTGCTGGCCGGTGGTGATCGCGCAGTACTCGACCTCGGGCATCGAGGCGAGCTGGGCGCGGAACTGCGGCCACATCTGCTGCCGGACGGTGACGAAGATGAGCGCGCAGATGCCGAGGCCGGTGCGGACCGGGTCGACCTGCGCGGTGAACCGGCTGATCACGCCGCTGGTGCGCAGCGCCTCGAAGCGCATGTAGGCGTTGGCCCGGGAGATCCCGACCTGCTGGGCGAGGGCGGCGATGGAGATCCGGCCGTCCTGGCGCAGGACCTCCAGCATCTTGAGGTGGATCGCGTCCAGTTCGGTGTGCATACGTCCAGTGTCAGGGGCCTCTGAGGGTGCTCCGTCCGACGATTTGACCATGGATCCGCCGCCTCCCTTCGCTTTGTCTTGTCTTTGCGGCCGCGTGTAGACGCTATGACGGCAGTCTTGCACTATCGGGACTTAAACGTCTAGAAGCAGACATTTCATCTACCGGACTCATCGGAGGCGTCTCATGCCGATCACGCGTGGGGCCACACGGCGGGCGGTCGCCCTTCCCCTCTTGCTGGCCAGTGCGGTCGGCCTGGCCGCCTGCTCGGGCGGGGACGGGTCGTCCAGCTCGGCCGGAGGCAAGGCCCTGGTCGTCGACACCTCGTTCAACCTCAAGACCGCGGACCCGGGCCGGATGTACGAGCAGACCGGCCTGCTCATCGACCGCGCACTGTACGACACCCTGCTCACCTTCCAGGGCTCCGATGTGAGCAAGCCGGTGCCGGCGCTCGCCGAGTCGTACGAGCTGTCCAAGGACGGCAAGAAGCTCACCCTCAAGCTGCGCCAGGGCGCGGTCTTCTCCGACGGCAGCCCGGTCACCGCGGACGACGTCGTGTTCTCGCTCAACCGGGTCCGCGACCTCAAGGGCAACCCGTCGTTCCTGCTCGACGGCGTGAAGGTCGAGAAGACCGACGCGACGACCGTGACGCTGGTGTCGGCCAAGCCGAACCCGTCGCTGCCGTTCGTCCTGCCGAACCCGGCGCTCGGCATCGTCAACTCCAAGGTCGTCCAGGCCAACGGCGGCGCCGCGGGCCCCGCCGACAAGGCCGAGGCCTACCTGAACAAGCAGTCGGCCGGATCCGGGCCGTACGTGCTGGAGTCCTTCAACGCGGCCACGCAGGTCGTGCTGAAGGCCAACGACAAGTACTGGGGCGCGACCAAGCCGACCTACAAGAAGGTCGTGCTGCGCAACGTCCAGTCGCAGACCCAGAAGCTGAACGTGCAGCGCGGGGACAGCCAGGTCGCGGTGGACCTCACGGCCGACCAGGCACAGGGCATCGGCGGCGGCACCCAGACCACCAAGGGCGCCTCCGCCAACGTCTTCTTCCTGCTGACCAACCGGAACCCGGCGGTCAGCAAGACCACGTCCAACCCCAAGTTCGCGGAGGCCGTCCGCAAGGGCGTGGACTACGCGGGCCTGCTGGAGCTGGGCGGCGCGGGCTCGGTGCAGGCCGCCGGTATCGTCCCGTCGATGATCAACGGTGCGCTGACCGCGGACCAGGCGCCCAAGCGGGACGTGGCGGGCGCGAAGGCGGCGCTCGCCTCGGCCGGGATCGCCAACCCCCGGGTCAAGCTGGAGTACCCCAGCGACTTCACGCTCAACGGCCTGTCGTTCCAGCCGCTCGCCGAGCGCGTCCAGGCCAACCTCAAGGAGGTCGGCATCACCGTCGACCTCGCCCCCGCCCCGATCGCGACGGCCCTGGAGAGCTACCGTGACGGCAAGGAGGAGATGGGCCTGTGGTGGTGGAGCCCGGACTACCCGGACGCCAGCAACTACCTCGCGTTCGTCCCCGGCGGCCTGATCGGTGAGCGGTCGGGCTGGAAGAAGGGCGCCGACAAGGAGCTGGAGGACGCCGGGGCCAAGGTCGCGACGACCGTCGGTGACGACCGGTTCGCCCAGTACCGCCAGATCCAGTCCCAGCTCAACGCCCGCGGCCCGTTCGTGCAACTGCTCCAGCCGAGCCAGCGGTTCGTCACGGCCGGCTCGGTGACGGGCATGGCGGGCAACCCGGTGTGGACGTTCGACATCGCGGCCCTCGGCAGCAAATGAAGTCCACCAGCCCGACCGATGACGGGACCACCGCCGGGCGCGCCGCCCGGCGGTGGCCCCGGCCCGGCGGCCGCCACGTGCGCCCGGCCCTCCATGAGCAGCGGGCGCAGGTGGGCGAACTCGGCGTTGGCCCGGTCGTAGTCGTCCGGGCGCCCGATGTCGAGCCAGTAGCCGTCGAAGCGGTGCTCGCGCGGATGCCGCCCCTCGGCCAGCAGATCCAGGACCAGCTCGTCGAAGCCGAGTGCCAGGCCCGGCTCGTACTTGGTGAGCGCGTCCTTGGCGACGCCGTACACGCCCATGCTGACCTGGTAGTCGAGCGAGGGCTTCTCGGTGAACTCGACGACCCGGCCGTCCCGGGAGGTGAGGACGCCGAAGTCGATGTCGACCCGGCGCGCGTACGTCGCCACGGTCAGCGGCGGACCGGTCATGCGGTGCTCGTCCAGCAGCCCCGCGAAGTCGAGGTCGGTGAGGACGTCGCCGTTCATCACGAGGAAGTCGGCCGGGAGCCGGTCGCGCATCGTCAGCAGCGGGCCGATCGTGCCGAGCGGCGCCTCCTCCGAGGTGTAGTCGACGCGTACCCCCCACCGGCTTCCGTTGCCGATGTAGGACCGGATGAGATGACCCAGGTGCCCGATGGCCAGGGTCACCGTGCGGAACCCCTGCCGGGAGAGCTGGTGCAGCAGGATCTCCAGGATGGCGTACTCGTCGCCGATCGGGACGAGCGGCTTGGGCAGCGTCGTCGTGTACGGCCGCAGCCGCACCCCCTTGCCGCCAGCGAGGATTACGGCGTGCATGATGCCTCTCCGTACCTAGATGGTGTACCTGGACGGCCGGTAGCGCGCCAGGTTGACGGGGTCGAGGAACCACTCGACGGTCTCCTTGAGGCCCTCTTCGAGGGTGTGCCGGGGGCGCCAGCCGGTGGCGCGGCGCAGCCGGGAGCTGTCGCAGACCAGGCGCATGACCTCCGACGCGGCGGGCCGCTCGCGGGCCGCGTCGGTGCGGAACTCGGTCCGCGCGCCCATCAGGTCCGCGATCGTGCGGGCGAGCCGTCCCATCGAGATCTCCACGCCGGTGCCGGCGTTGAACAGCCGGCCGGTGACGGCCTCGGCGGGCGCGGTGCCGACGGCGGTGAACGCCGCCGCGGTGTCCTTGACGAAGGTGAAGTCCCGGGTCGGCTCCAGCGACCCCACCTTCACGACCTCGGTGCCCGCGGCGATCTGGCTGGCGACGGTGGGGATGAAGGCGCGCGCGGACTGGCGCGGCCCGAAGGTGTTGAACGGGCGCAGCGTCACCACGGGCACCCCGAAGCTGGCGTGGTAGCTCTCCACGAGCTTGTCCGCCGCTATCTTCGTCGCCGCGTAGGGGGACTGCGCCTGGAGCGGGTGCGACTCGTCGATCGGCACGCTGCGCGCCGTCCCGTAGGTCTCGCTGGTCGAGGTGTGCACGAGCCGCGGCGTGCACAGGTTCCGGACGGCCTCCAGCACGTTCAGGGTCCCGACGACGTTGGTGTCGACGTAGGACTGCGGCGCCCGGTAGGAGTAGGGGATCGCGATGAGCGCGGCCAGGTGGTAGACCACGTCGGCCTTGCCGATCAGGTCGTACACCGACTCCGGGTCCCGTATGTCGCCCGGCATCACCTCCACCTCGGCCATGACGTCCGGCGGGAGCGCGTCGAGCCATCCCCACGTCCCGAACGAGTTGTACTGCGCCATGGCCTGGACGCGGTGGCCCTGCTCCACCAGCGTCTCGACGAGGTGGGAGCCGATGAACCCATCGGCTCCCGTCACGGCGACCATGTTCTTCATCGGATCCATGCCTTTCGTCGAGTGTCAGCGATGGGAGGTGGCGCGGGACAGAACGTCCCCCGCGTAGATCGACAGGACGAGGAACAGCCCGCCGGCCGCCGCCATCTGGACCGTCCCGGGCTCCATGCCGGGGACGGCCCACGCGACGGCGGCCTCGGCGGCCAGGAAGCAGGCGTAGGCGAGCAGGACCACGCCGATCCGCCCGCACGCCTGAAGGATCAGGGCCAGGAAGAACACGCCGCCGAGCCCGAGGAACCCGCCGAGCATGCGCAGCGTGGCCGCCGTGGTGGGCAGCCCGGCCAGCGCCGCCGCCACGGCGACGAGCACCGCGAGCGCGGCCAGGTACCGGGCGAGCGCGCCGGCCAGCACGGCACGGGCGGCGCGGGTGAACCCCACGATGTCCCAGTGCTCGTGCAGCAGCCGGTGCACGCGCCCGCGGTAGGCGTACAGGATCCACTCCGCGACGCCCATGGACAGCGACAGCGACAGCACCGCGACCGTCGTCGAGCCCGACGGCACCGGCCGTCCCGCGAGCGCGCACAGCAGCGTGAACGTCAGCAGCCCGCCGGTGAGCAGCCCGAACGCGGCGAAGGGCAGCGCCGCTCTGATCTCCCGGCGGGTGGCGACCGGGCGGGTGGAGCGCCCCGCCCCGGCGGTGCACACCACCGCCAGCGCGACGGTCGCCGCGAGCGTCGCGAACCAGCACGCCCACACGCCCACCGGGACGGTGCCCGGCGTCCCGTCCGGCCGCGGCTCGGGCAGCGCGCCGCCGTGCCCGGCCAGATAGACCGCGAACCCGGCGACCCCGGGCGCGAACGCCAGCAGCAGCCGCCGCTCCGCGCCGTTGACCTGCGCGACCGTCGCCGACAGCAGATAGCCGCCGAGCCCGGCCGCCAGCGCGGTCGCCGCCGTCCCCGCGCCGAGGATCACCCCGGCGGCGGCCGTCACCGGCACCACCACCAGCGCCCCGGCCGCGAGCCCGTGGCGCAGCACCCGCGCCGCCGCCGCCTTGTTCCCGAGCCCCAGCTGGACGTACCCGAGATAGGCCGTCCCCTGGCTCACCGTCCACGACAGCAGCAGCGAGAACACCAGCAGCACACCGGCGGCGGTCCTGGTCAGCACCGGCGTCGCGGTGACGTAGCACAGCCCCGGCAGGCCGAACAGGATCCCGCGCAGCAGATGCCGCCAGGGCACGGCGCGCCACGGGTCCGCCGCCGTCTCGGGCGCCGGCGGCCGCCGCGGCGTCCGCGCGAACAGGTCCTCGGCGAGCGCGAACACGTCGGGATGGCCGTAGCCGCGGGCCGCCTCGTCGTTGATCCCGTCCGCCTCCAGCGCCGCCGTCACCTCCAGCGGGTCGACCGCGTTCGCGCACAGCTCCGCCATGCGCTCCCGCAGCGCCTCCAGCGCGTCCGCGGCGGAGCCGCGCGGCTCCGCCGCGGACCCGGTGCCGTGCTCGCCCGGCCGCGCGGCCGGGTCGGGCAGGAAGGAGGCGGTCATGCGAGTCTCGCCTCCGGACGGCAGTCCGGCGCGCCCGGTGAGGACAGGCCCGCGTAGATCGACCGGAACGCGTCCACCGCCCGGTCGACGGTGAACAGCTCCAGCGCCCGCTCCCGCGCGGCCCGGCCGAGCCGCCGCCGGGACACCTCGTCGCGCAGCAGCCGCACGCACGCGTCCGCCATCTGCCGCGGCGCCCGCGGCGGCACGACGAGCCCCGTGTCGGCGACCGCCTCCCTGACCCCGCCGACGTCGGTCGCGACGGTCGCGCGGCCGCACGTCATCGCCTCGATCAGGGTGTAGGGGAAGCCCTCGGAGATGCTCGACAGGACCACCACCGTCCCCGCGGCGTAGGCCTCCCGGATGTCGTCGACCCGTCCCTCGAACGTGGTCTGGTCGGCGATCCCGAGCTCGGCGGCCAGTTCCTCGCACCGGGTGCGGTACCGCTCGCCGCCGGACGGCGTGCCACCGAACATGCGCAGCCTCGCGTCCGGTACCTCATCCTTGACCAGGGCGAACGCCCGGATCAGCGTCTCCAGGTCCTTGATCGGATCGACCCGCCCGGCCCAGCTGATCGTCGGCAGCTCGGGTTCGGCGCCGGCCGCCGGGAAGGCAGCGGGGTCGACCCCGTTGTAGACGGTCTCCAGGTTCTCCGGATCCGCCCCGCACCGCACCTCCCACCGCTGGTTGTACAGGTTGCAGGGGGTCACCAGGTCCGCGACCCGGTACCCGGTGGCGCACAGCAGCCGCAGGAAGCCGAGCAGCGCCGACTTGACCGGCCACGAGTACGCCGACCGCTGGTAGCCGATGTACCGCTCCCGCAGGTAGATGCCGTGCTCGGTCAGGCACAGCGGCGTCCCGTGCGTCCACTTGGCCGCCAGGCCGGGCAGCACCGGGATGCCGTTGGACACCGCGTGCGTGAGATCGGCCTTGCGCGGCGGCCGCATCATCGGCCGCAGCAGGTGCTCCAGCAGGTCGATCACCGTGAGGGCGTCGTGCACCGTGGGCCGCACCCCGATCCGCTCGTACTCCTTCCTGCGGCCGGCCCACTCCTCCATGAGCCAGCGGACCGGTCCCTCCGTGCGCAGCGCCGCCTGGAGGCCGTAGTCCTGCCCGAAGTCGAACAGGGCCCGCAGGATGTGCGGGAACACCTCCCCCTCCGGGCCGGAGGGGGTGAGGATCGCGTGCAGGAACGCCCGGCACAGCTTCTCGAAGCGCCGCGCCGCCCCGCCGGACGGGGGCCGCCCGCCGGGCGGCCCCCACATCGGTACGGCTTCGGCGGTGACGTGGTCGGGAAGGTCCCACTTCACGGGCTCCGCACCGGTGATCGTGAGCGCCAGGACATGGAAGGAGTGCTCCGGCATGCCCTGCACGAGCTGGTCGCACCAGACGCTCACGCCACCGTAGTTGTGCGGATAGGTGCCCTCCGTCACCAGGGTGATGTCCAACGTCAGGCTCCAGGGGGCAGGAGCGTGAAGTTCCCCGTCCGGTAGGCGGACCGCTCACCGGAGTACGCGGCGCCGAACGCCGCCCCGGTCGCCCCGTCCTTCGAGCCCTCGGGCACGGTGACGGGAACGTCCAGCCCGTCCGGGGCCTTGACGGTGACGGTGCCGTCCTGGACGTAGGCGGTGACGGTGCCCTTCTCCACGGCGCCGTCGCGCAGCGCGGCGCGCCACACGTCCTGGCGGCCGAGCTCGGTGCCCGCCTCCGCCATCGACCCGGACACGACCGGCGTGTTGTCGGCGAACGCCGCCCGGTAGTCGCCGAGGACCCGGTCGAGCAGCGGGTAGAGGATCCGCCCCTCGGTCAGGTTCGACTGGTGCGCGTAGTGCGGCCGCGGGTCGTTGCCGAGCACGTGCGACAGCGCGATCTGCGCGTCGGTCGGCACGATGTAGGACGCGAACCCCGTCGCCGCGTCCAGCGGCTTGATGCACGTGGTCGTGGACGGGTTGTCCTCGCAGATGCCGCTGCCGCCGTCCGCGCGCCGGGTGTAGATCCAGTTGTACTCGTCGACCTCCTCGGCCTCGGTCGCGACGTTGAAGAAGACGCTCAGCGGATGCCGCGGGACGGTCCGCAGCGTGCCCAGCGCCCGCTGCGCCCGCTCCCGCGAGGCGTCCCCGGCGACCCAGGTGACGGCGAGGCCGGACAGCCCCGGCGCGAGGTTCGGGTTGTCGTCGGGCTGCTGCGGCTGGATCCGCAGACCCGAGTGCTCACCGGTGACCAGCTCCGCCGCAGGGACGGTGATGCCGTGCTGGCCCGCCCACTCGATGTTCTTGGCGACCTCCTGCTGGATCTGCGCCTGGCTGACCCACCTGACCTTGTCGTCGTCGTCGGTGCGGCACCTCCACGGCCGGACGGACAGGTCCTGCACGCAGCCCAGGTAGGCGTGCCCGTAGGTGTGGTTCAGCCACCGGAACTTGGCCCGGTTGTCGACCAGCGACGTGGTCAGCGGGTCCGACCCGTCCCGGGTGATCGCCTCGTCGCTGCCGAGGCCGTTGAACGCGAGGTCGAGCGGGAACGAGCGCTGCGTCTGCCAGTCCGCCGCGTACGTCACGTCGGCGGGGGACATCCGGATGTCGGGCGTGGTGACCCCGCCGGGGCAGTCCTCACCGGGCGTGCAGTTGCTCTCGGTGCTCCAGCGCGAGTCCGGCAGGAACACGTCGTCCACGTGGACGCCGAAGTAGTTGCGGGTGTAGCCGAGGTGGACGCCCTTGGTCAGCCAGGTGATGATGCCGTGGCCGAGCGTCCGGAACTGCCACTGCTCGCCGTTGGCCGCGAAGGTCAGCACCAGCTCGCTGCGCCCGTCGTGGTTGTAGACCCCGCCGAGCGTGCCCGTCGTCGTGCCCACGGTCGCGGTGAGGAACGGCTGGAAGGACCGTCCGGTCGCGGGGTCGTCCGGCTGGGGCGTCGCGATGAACCCGTAGCTCTCCGACTGGTTCGGGACGAGGTCGTCGAACTTCACCGGCCCGCGCAGGTAGCGGAACGCGTCCGCGCGTGCGGCGGGCGTCGCCTCGGCCGCCGCCCCGTCCAGGGAGCCGGCGTACCCGGGCGCGTTCAGCCCGACGTCAGCGCCGGGGTAGACGTAGCCGTCGAGCTGGCGGATCCCGAACTTCTTCTCGTAGTCGGCGAGCGCGGTCGCCTCCGCGCCGTTCGTGAACGGCGAGGCGTTGGGCAGGACGACCGCCTGGTACTTGGCCCGCGCGACCCCGTCGACGGTGTCGGACAGGAACGCCTCGTTGATGACCGGCCGGTCGGCCGCCCTCAGGTCGACGGTCTTGTAGGGCACGCCCTCGAGCTTGAGCTGGTCCGTCACCGCGGACACCGAGGACGAGCCGTTGGTGACGACGAGCACCTGCAGGTCGACGCGCGGGCCCACCACCCGCGCGCTCGCCTGTGGACAGGTGGCCAGGGCGGCCGCTGTCAGGACCCCGCAAAGGGCACTGAGAGCGGGACGACGACTGACTCTCATCACGCCTCCTCCGGACGCATTTCGATGGTGATCGAAGAATTCACACCGATTCACATCCACTATCGAAATGGGAAATAAATGGGCTGCGACGCAGCCAGCCAGAGCATGCGGCAGGCGTCTCGGCGAGTAAAGACGGCGGCGGGGTCCATCTTGCTCTGGGCCCGGTCCTAGGACCGCCCTGGACAGCGGTCATCACGAGGATTTATGACCGGCCCCGCCGACGCGCGGATTTCCATTCTTGCCAGCGTGCGGTGGCGTGTTCCCGGCCATCCGCGCCGAGCCGCTTATAGATCTGGTGCGCGTGGTTCTTCACGGTCTTCTCGGAGATGACGAGCCGGCGCGCTATCTGCCGGTTCGTCAGCCCGGCCGCGATCAGCTCCAGGATCTCCACCTCGCGCGGGGTGAGCCCCGGGTCGTCCGGCGCCGCCGCCGAGTGCCCCTCGTGCAGCCAGCGCACCAGCGCCGTCACCGCCGGCCCGGACAGATGCGACTCGCCCCGGTGCGCCGAGAGGATCAGCCCGGCCAGCGACTGCGGCTCGAAATGCCCGTAGACCAGGCAGCTGTGCGCGCCCGCCAGCAGCGCCCCGACCAGCAGCCGGGGATCCTGCGCCGCCGTCACCGCGACGATCCGGGCACCCGGCCGCAGCCGCGCCAGCGCGCCGATGTCGCCGGTGGGCGGCGGTGAGGCGTCCAGCACCACGACGTCCGGCTCGTGCCGCCGGACGTCGGCCATCGAGAGCTTGACCGTCCCGTTCCCGACGACGTCCAGCATCGGCGCCGTCCGCAGCAGCGAATGAAGCCCGATCCGCAATACAGGATTGTCGCTGACAATCAAAACACGCACCGCGTTCGACCGCTGGTCGAGCGGACCGTCAGAACTCAACGCTGATCCCTCTGCACGCCTGTTGCCTCGCTTTTCCGCGCCGGTGGGAGCCGGCCTTGCGGCCGATCCGGCTCGTGTGCAACGAGCGAAGACTCACGATCGAATCCGAAACGCCGGAAGCGAGTCAAGAAAGACGTGCCCCGATGACCGCATTCGGCCACCTAGGTGAAAATTCCACAAAACACCCGCGAGCCCAAACAAGATCAACTTCGAAGCCCCACGCGCCCGCGAACACACGGCGAAGAAGATTCGGCGAGGGCCGCCCGGGGCCACCCGGCGCCCGAAGCCACGGCCCGCACCCCGAGCCGAGACAACGTGACGAAAAGGAGCGTTCCGTCGAGCCGGACGCTGCGACGGCGCCACCACCCGAGCAGCGAGGGCCGGGCCCGGGGGAGAAGTAGGGCCACCTGTCCGCAGAGGTAACACGCAACGGTCCTGCGCCGTAGCCTGAGGTTGTCTAGACGTCAGGTCGGGAAGGCGAGAAGCCGAATGTACGACGAATCTAGCATCGGGGCCCGGCTGCGATCACTGCGCAAGGAGCGGGCGCTCACACAAGAACAACTCGCCGAAGCGAGCGGCGTGTCCGTTGACTTGATCGGCAAGCTCGAACGCGGGCGTCGCTCGACTGCGCGCCTCACCTCGATCGCGAAGCTCGCAGGTGCCCTCGACGTCGAGGTCTCCGCACTGACCGACAAACGGGAACGCTTGGGCCGCGACCGCGACGGCGGCAGCGTCCTCGCACTACGGGACGTCCTCACCTCGCCGTCGCTCCTGCCCGGGTTCGACGCCGACGACCCAGGGGAACCAACCCCGATGGACCGGCTTGAGCGGGCTGTGGGCAAGGCATGGGCGGATTACTGGGCGGGCAACTTCGGTGAGGTCCTCGCCGCACTGCCCGGCCTGATCGGCGAGGCTCGCGTCACCCGGGAGGCGCTCGGCAACCCGGCCGTGCAGCCCCTCGCGCTCGCGTACGAGGTCGCTTCGTGCCTCGCCGCCCAGATCGGCCGAGCCGATCTGGGGATCCTGGCCGCGGAACGCGCCGTCAACGCGGCGTATGGCGGAGATGATCCGTTGCTGTGGGCCTGCATGCACTGGTCGTACGCATGGGTCCTCTTTCATCAGGACCGATACGCCGAGGCCGAGACGGTGGTGGTCAAGATGGCGGAGAAGATCGAGCCGGGCTTCCGGGGCACCGACATGGAGGTGGCGGTATGGGGGTCCCTGCTCACCACGGCCGTCGCGCCAACCGTCGCACAGGACCGTGACCCCGGAGAGTATCTGCGTCTCGCGGGCGCGGCCGCTGAGCGCATCGGCGGGCGCATGTGGGTTTACCGCACGTCCTTCGGCCCGGCGACGGTGGCAATGCAAGCGGGTTACGGCTACGCGGTGCTGAAGGAGCCGGCGAAGGTGTTGGAGGCGTCCCGCCGCATACGCCCCGGGGACCTGAAGGGAATTTCGTGGGGCGCGCATCTGATGGACGTAGCACAAGCCCATCTGGACGCCGGGCATCGCCGAACGGCAGCGACCAAACTCCTGGAGGCCCGGCAGGTGTCGCCGGTGTGGTTCCGGCACCAGCGCGTCGCGCGCCAGGTGACAGCGGAGATTCGTGAGCAGGAGCGCCGCCTCACCCCCGAGACGCGGACGCTGGTCAAGGCCCTAAAGCTCGACGACTAGGACATACCGCGCAGCCAGCCCGGACGCCTCGTACGGGTTGGCCGCGCACGACCATGCGGATCCGTACGTTACGTCCGTGGTACTTCCCGTCACTCAGTGCGACTCTGTGTCCTCCGACACAAGGCGGTCCCGGACGCGGTGGTAGCGCACCGGCCGGGACCTTGACCGGAAGGACCCCGGCCCATGGCGGAGTCTACGACCCCGGAGGGACGGCTAGCCGCCCTCGCTGCCCACTTGGGCGCGCGCAAGCTCACCGTCGAACTCACCCCTAACGGCCTGCTGGTCACCAACCAGAACGCGCCGGGCTGCTGCCCCGAGACCCGCCACCCCCGAGACCTGATCACCTGCCGCAAGCGCCCCGAGGACGACGGGACGCTGTGGCTTTTCACCTCCTGGGGCGAGCCCATCGCCCCCGCCGACCAGATCATCGACGCCGCAGTGTTCATCCTCGGATACCTCGGCCAGCGCACCGAGCCCCTCACGCCAGAGGACACCGAGCAGGGACGGGCCGCGCGATGAGGACCCCCAAGACGTGGACGCGGGACGAGCGCGCGGCAGCCCCCACGTCCACCACGCGCCGACCGCAGGAACCCCTCGCGCTCAAGGCCCAGCGGTCGGCGCGCACCTCCCAGGAGGGATGTCTCGCCATCGAGGGCGGCGCGGGCGTCTACCTCCTTCTAGACCCCGAGACACGCGACATCCGCGGAACCCTCCTGGACCAGGGCGGCGGCTGGTGGAAGTGCCGGACACCACGCGGCAACACCCGCCAGGTGTTCATCGCCCCCGACGTCGCCGACCCATGGCTGAACGCGGCCGAGCGGATGGCCGCCTCGTGAACGCCGAGCGCCTGGAAGAGCTGGCAACACTCGTGAACCGACGCTTCCCCAACATCTCGGCGAGGCTGCCATCCGGCACGCAAATCCTCCACGTCCGCTCTCGCGAAGAGGGCCCCCGCTTCGTGGTCTGGCGCCCAAACCCCGGCGCCTACGTCTGGTACTCCGACCCAGGCCACGGCAAGCACCTAGGCACAACCGCCGACCAAGCCGCCAACGAAATCGCCCGAACCCTAGACCTCACCACCCAATAGACCCCGTGGTCCCCGGGTTAACGGCGCGCGCCCGGGGACCACGGTCCCGCCTGAAACCACCCTCACGCTCTGGGCGCCCAAGAGGGTGCACGGCGGGCGGAACGCTGCGATACTCAACCACGTCGGTTCTCGTTTTCAGCGGGACCCCCGGGTCCGCTGCACAACCGGAGGCTCGCTGAAGAATCGACCGCCAGCACCGCCCCCAAGTCGTGGACCACCTGCGGCTTTACCCTGGGGTCCTCACAGCCCCTACGAGGGTTCGCAACTCGAGCTCGGCGGTCATGCTCTCCGGGTACTTCTGGGTCCTCATAGCCCCTACGAGGGTTCGCAACGACCAGAACGAGGCGTCGGACAGCCCCAGGTTCTCCGTCCTCATGGCCCCTACGAGGGTTCGCAACGGGCATCGATGGCTCCTGTACCGGCGGGACCCCACGTCCTCATAGCCCCTACGAGGGTTCGCAACCGGCTTGGCGGCCCGATGGTGGTATGACGTAGGCCGAACGTCCTCATAGCCCCTAAGAGGGTTCGCAACATCCAGGTGATGGCCTGGGACAGGTACCACTCGATGGTCCTCATAGCCCCTACGAGGGTTCGCAACAGCCCGAACAGCTCATGGTCGGCAAGCACGCCGACCAGTCCTCATAGCCCCTTCGAGGGTTCGCGGGATAGGACGCCTTCGCTTCGATGCGGAGGTGAAGTCCTCGCGCCGGATCGGGGCAGCTACGCCAGGGGTGAGCCGTTGTCGGCCGGGTAGGTGATCACGCGTGGACCCGGCTGGTGGGGCCGAACCGGGCCCGTGGGGCGAGCGCTTCGTGTCAGCCGGGGACGGTGTCGTGGGCGATGATTGTTGGTGGCCAGTGCGATTCCTCACTGGCGGCCAGTTAGTGGGGAACTATCTGGCCGTGGGTGTCCACGTTCAGTGATCGCGTCGCGGGCCGCCAAACGTGCGGGGTTGGGCCTTCTGAGAGTGCGATGCCTTGGCCGGTATCGGGCGTCGTCGGCGTGCAGATGGCGAGCGGCAGGAGATCCAGGTACCGCTTGTCCAGCGCAGAGCGCGCCTGGAGCATGCGTGGCAGGGAAGTGGTCCCGCGCCCGGCGTGGACGGGACGCGAGTCCTTGCCATGCAGGACAGCGAGCCTCTGGCGTTCATGCCGGGGTGGCGACAATCCTGGGGACATCGCTCACGGTAGGCGAATGATCCGTTCCAGTAACGGACCGGGGGCTCCCTCCTCCGGTCCGGCACGGGATCCACGGATCAAGCCGCGCGCGCCGCCCGGGAGTGCGGTCCTTCACCCCGTGCATGCGCCACCGCCGGGGAGGAGGGCCCCGCGCAGGCGTCGTGCCGCGTCAAGCCGACCCGTCGATGGGCCGCCGGGGCACGACCCTGGAAGGGACACCCCCATGTCACCGTCCACCAGCGTCCCGGCGCGCCGCCGCGGACTCCGCGGCCGGTCGGCCGCCCTGATCGCCGCGCTCGCCCTTACCGCGGCGGGCCTGCTGGCCCTGGCGGGCCCGGCCCACGCCGCCCCCATCGAGATCACCGGCCCGGCCGACCCGGTCCCCGCTGGCACCGCCTACACCTACACCGTCAACACCTTCCTCGACCGGGACATGACCGTCACCGCCGACCTGTCCGGCGCGGCCGCGACCTTCACCGCCGTCACCGAAGACAGCGGCGACCTGGCCTGCAACGCCTCCGGCACCCACGCCGTCTGCACCGCCGCCAACCCGTCCGGCCGCCCCAACCCCGTCGCCATCACGCTGACCGTGCTGCCCACCGCCACCGGAACCGTCACCGCCGACGCCACCATCACCTCTTTCAGCCTGGACGGCAGCGCCAGCACCACCACCACCATCACTCCGGCCGGGCCGACCTACACCTTCACCGGGTTCTTCGCCCCGGTGAACAACCCGCCCGTCCTCAACACCGTCAACGCCGGACGCAGCATCCCGGTCAAGTTCTCCCTGAATGGCGACCAGGGCCTGAACGTGCTGGCCGACGGCTCGCCCTACTCCAAGGCCACCACCTGTGGCACCGGCACCCAAGACCCTGTGGAGACCACCACCGACTCCAACTCCGGCCTCACCTACGACCCCGGCACCGGCCGCTACACCTACGTCTGGAAGACCGACAAGAACTGGGCCGGCACCTGCCGCACCTTCCACCTGAAACTGGCCGACGGCAGCGACCACACCGCCAACTTCCAGTTCCACTAGAACCACCCACCGCCCAGCCGTGGCCCCGGCACCACCGGGGCCACGGCCGCGCTCCAACCCAGACTTGCCCGTTTCCATCCCTCACCGATCACCCACCGTCACTGGCTAACTGGCCGTACGTGGGGAACTGCAGCTGGCCGCTGTCAGCGATGATCTCGATTTCGAGTTCGGGTCCATTAGGGGGGACGCCACGCGCGTCCCATGAGCCGGGCCGAAACCTCAGCACGGTCCTTCTCGGGTGGCTTCTCTGGCGTCTTGGCACGCCACCTTTGTCTCGAACCCCAGCCGCCACAGCTCCCGGACTAGCGGGACCATTTCGGTGTCGATCTGGGCCTCGCGGCCGTTGGGGGTCGTGAGGACCTGTGTGGGGTGAAACTGCGTCCAGTCGGTCACGGGCTCACCTCTCCAGCCGGTATTTCGCCCAGCGGCCCGCGAGGTCGGCGTACTGGCTGATCCAGGGGTCTTCACGGGTCTGGGCGGCGGCCCGCCACTGCTCGGCGAACGCTACGGTGAACGCGTCGAGGTCAGCGGATGGGGCCGACGCCCATGTGGGGAACTGCGAGACCCACTCGTCGGCGGCCTGCGGCGAGTGCCCGGCCTTGAGCAGCCACGGAATCAGCAGAGCCAACTCCAGCCAGGCGACGCCGCGCGTCACGAATGCCCAGTCCACCACGTAGGCGCGGCCGTCGGTGGTGATGATGAAGTTGTCCTCGTTCAGGTCGGTGTGGAGCAGCGAGCCACCCCCCAGCGGGGCCGGGTCGTCGATGAAGCGTTGCCAGCGTCGCCCGGCCGACAGCATCGGCACGTCCGGACACGGCGCGTTCTGGATGTTGTGGACGGTTTTGGCCAGTAGTTCCATGTCCGGAGATCCGGCGGAGAAGTCGGCGGGGCGTCCGTCCACGTGGTCGAACCCGAGCGCGAGCCACCCCCCGGCCTCGGCCTGCCACCGCAGCCCGGGGGCGAACTCGGAGATGACGGGATTCACGGCGGCCTCGCGGCGCAGCGACATGACCTCGGGGCCGTCCCTGTCCTGCAGTTTGCGCGCGGCCTTCATGAAAACTCGGCCGGCACCAGTGAAGAGGGTGCACGCGATGTCCGCGTGGTTGCCCTTGGGGGCCGGGTCAACGAGGTGGACCGGGCCGGTGTTGGCCTCGATCCCACTCCGCAGTTCCTCGGGCAGGTCGGTCCAGTCGGTACGCACGCGCGGCCCTTCCTAGATCAGATGCGGATGGTCAGCGGCTCGTCGGACAGGGAGGGCTTGAAAGTTGACCCTCCATCGCAAATCCCAGGGCCGCGCCCGGCTCGTCGGTGTCGCGTGGCCGGAAGGGCTGGCGGTGCTTGTCAACCGGCGGTTCTCCAATGTGTCGTCTAGGCTGCCGTCCGGCACGCAAATCCTCCACATCCGCTCCCGCGAAGAGGGCCCCCGATTCGTGGGTCTGGCGCCCAAACCCCGGCGCCTACGTCTGGCACTCCGACCCCGGCCACGGCAAGCACCTAGGCACAACCGCCGACCAAGCCGCCAACGAAATCGCCCGAACCCTCGGCCTAACCACCCCATAGCCCCCGTGCCCCCTGGGCTGACGGCCCCGCCGAGGGTGCAAGGTCGGTGGATCGCTGAGATACTCCGTCCCGTCGGCCCTAGTTTCAGCGCGACTCCCGGGCCTGTTGCACAAGCGGAGGCTCGCTGAAAAATCCACCCCAAGCCGCAGATCACCTGCAGCTTTACCCTGGGGTCCTCATAGCCCCTACAAGGGTTCGTAACGCAGCGACCCCGGTGCCCTCCGCGATCATGGCGGCGGTCCTCATCGTCCCTACTAGGGTTCGCATTCTCACGGAGGCCGTGCGAAAGCGCGTTTCCGGTGTGTCCTTTTCGCCCCTACGAGGCGTTCACCCAACGCCGGGGCCAGTGGACGAGTTGGACGGTCCGCCCATGCACCCACACCCAGCGGCGGATGGTGTGATGGAAAGTGCCTGGGGGCAGGCGTCGTCACTTGGCAGCCGAAGCCCGCAGGATCCGGCTGCGGCGAGGGGGGCGACCAGGCGGGAGACGGTCGGATCGGAGCCCATCGGCCCGAACACGGCGGTTCGGCACGCAGCATCGCGATATCGGCCGGACAGGCCCCCGCCCAGGGTGACCTTTGATTCTCTTGAGATGACCGGGACCTTGGTGACGCCTATCGTCCCAGGTCAGAGGCACTTTCACGACTGGGAGAGACCAGCCGGACGGCACGGGACGACCAGCTCCCGGTGTCGGGATCGGTCAGTTGTCGCGGGGTCTGCCGAACTCTTCGATCAGCACGGGATACTGCTCCCCACCGTGTCCGGCGGCGATCGAGCGGTCGGCCATCGCCTTGATCAACTTGGGTAGTTCGGCGTTGACGCCCAGCGCCTCGCTCTCCTCGATCAGGTGCGCCATCGCCCGCGCGTCGGTCTCCAGGGCAGACACCTCGGCCGGGAAGGAGCCGTTGTCGATCTGCTCGGCATAGCCGGGCAGCCATCCGGCCACACCGGCAGCGATCTGCTGCGCGAACGTCGCATACGTCGCGGCGTCGACACCGGCCGTCCTGAGCATGGCGGTGCCCTGGAGCCAGGCGTTCAGGACGCTCCACATCATGGCCAGGCCGGCCACGTCGTACAGGGACGCCAGCCCGTGGTCCGCGCCAAGGTAGGCGACGGTGCCGAGGGCGTCGAGTGTTGCCTTGTGAGCATCGAGGTCCGGCTGCGGCCCGCTGTGCAGGATCACCGCCTCGGCGGTCCCGATCGCCTGGGGGATGGCCATGATGGCGCCGTCCAGGTAATGGGCGCCGCGTTGCTCGGCCCATCGGGCGGCTTCCCGGGCCTGGGCCGAGGAGCCCGAGGTCAGGTTGATCAACGTCGTGCCGTCCAGCTCGGCGTCGCTCCCGCCGAGCAGCTCGTACACTGCCTGGTAGTCGGTGACGCAGATGATCGTCAGGGAACCCGCCTTGAGCGCATCGCCCACCGTCGGCGCCAGCCGGGCGCCCTCGGCCATCAGCTGGTCGGCCTTGGAGGCCGTACGGTTCCACACGATCGTCGGGTGCCCGGCTTTCAGGAACGCGCCGGCAAGTGCCTGGCCCATCAGGCCGAGTCCGATGACTGCCACGGGTGTGTTGGTGTTGTCGGTCATGGCACCATCGTCAACGTTCATGCCGGCCTGAAGGTCAAGTGAGGTTTCGATGCTGATCGGGGAACTGAGTCGTCGGACGGGCGTCAACGCCCACCAGTTGCGCTACTACGAGGCCCATGGCCTGCTTGAGGCAGACCGCGGCGCGAACGGTTACCGCGAGTACGACGAGCACGCCGTGCTGCGGGTGCAGCAGATCCGGCACCTGCTCGGTGCCGGTTTGTCCTCCGAGGACATCGCGTACCTGCTGCCCTGCGCGGTCGGAGAGGTCCCGGAACTGCTCGGGTGCCCCGAGATGCTGGCCGCGATGCGGTCACGCATGCGGCGACTGGACGATCAGATGGCCAGGCTTGCCCAATCCCGCGACGCTCTTGCCGACTACATCGATGCGGCCGAACGAATGAGCAGCGAGAGCTATCCGCCATTTGACGGAGCTGACCAGGAGTCCGTCCCAGCCTGAGTAGTCGGAGTGCCCCAGGTCTTGCGGACCCGCCTCGACAGCACACCCCGCGCCGACCTGCCAGACCAGCCCCTCAGCCCGGACGCGAGACGGAGCCTTCGACAAGCCCCATCTTCCCAGCTCAGGAGCCTTGTCGAGGGTCCGCCCCCGCCTCGTCTGGCCTCGGGCGGGACGCGTGAGGTTCGGCGATCTATGGCAAACCCCGGCGCAGGCGGGGCCGCCTGGATAGAACCTGGTGCATGCCCGCCCCCATCTCGTCCTCGGCACAGGCGGCCCGGCAACGTCTCGCCGATCAGCTCAAAGAGATCCGCGAGGACGCCGGGCTGACCGGCCGCGAACTCGCGCGCCGCGCGGGCTGGACGGCCGGAGTAGCGAAGGTGTCCCGAATCGAGCACGGGCACCGGCCCATCTCCGTCGAAGACCTCCGAACCTGGTGCAATGCGTGCAAGGTGTCTCCGGAGCGTGTAGCCGAGCTGATCGCTGAACTCCGCGCTGTCGCGAGCATGTGGGCAACCCACCAGCAATTGAATCACGTTGGCCTAAAGGCCCGTCAGGAAAAGCTGCGCGACAAGTACTGGAGCGTGAGGCTACATCGGGTCTATCAGACGAAGTACATTCCGGGCTTACTCCAGACGCGGGCGCTGACGAAGCACTACCTGACGACAGCGCGGCTCGAACAACATCTCGACATTGACGACGTCGTCGCAGCGGTCGATTCCCGAATGGAACGTCAGCGCTGCCTGAACCGCCCGAATGCCCGCTGGCTGTTCTTGATCGAGGAAGACGTTCTCTGGTATCGCCCCGCCTCCGACGCGGTTCACATTGAGCAGCTCCACTACCTGATGGAGGTCATGGGACGTCCGACCGTGTCCCTCGGGGTGATTCCCAGGGGCATCGCGCGCCACGGGGTGAACCCTGAGGAGTCCTTCACCATGTCGAGCTTGCCTGACTCTGTGGTGGTTACGGTCGAACTCGTTTCGGGAACTCTGACGCTTTCACAGCCGTATGAGACCCGCATGTATGCAGAGGCGTGGACCCGGTTGTTCGACCTGGCGGTTCACGGTGAGCAGGTGCGGGAATTGATCCGAGGACCGTTGGCCGCGCTAGAGCGCTCCTGACGAGCCGTCTCGCGTCGGGTGAGAGGCAACGGGCCGCCGCAGACCTGGAGGCTGACCGTGGGTGACATCGACTTCGTCGGCTCGGACCCCGGCTCGGAGGATGAGCGCTGTCCGGCCGTGTACCGCACCCCTGACACCGGGGACTTCTACCAGCAGGGTCGGCTCGTGACCGACCCCGAGGTCTTGAAGAGCCTCGGCGAGCACGTGGCCCTTGCTGCTGACGAGGCGGTCATCTGGCAGCCCGCTCGCATGGCCGACATGCTCGCCGAGGCCGCCGCCGGTTCGTACGAGCAGGGCAGAGCCGGACACGGTATCCCCGCGTTCGCGGAGCTGCTCGCTGGCACGAAACGGTCAGCCGTCCACCTGGAGATGCGCGACTTCTACGGCGGCTCGAAGGGGTTCGAGGACTGGAAAGCCGGCGGCTCTGGCCGCACGGACCGTTCCCGTTGGGTCGGCTTGGTGAACGACGCGACCGCCAGGGGCGTGCGGATGCGACGGGCCCGGATCGTGTCTGAACCCGTAAGTGACTACATCCGCTGGGAGCACATGGTCACCGATGTGAACATCGACGCCGGTGAGAATGTCCGTTGGCTTCCCAGACGGCAGACGTGGGACCTTATGTTGCCAGGTGCGGACTTCTGGATGTTCGACCAGCGGCTCGTAAGGTTTCACTTCGATGCGGGGAGCGGTGACCCACTGGAGGAATACGAGTTCGTGTCGGATCCGCGCCGGATTGCGGCGGTCGTGGCTGCGTTCGAGATGGTGTGGGAGCGGGCAATCCCCCACGAGGAGTACAAGCTGGACTAGCCGTCGAACTGCATAGCGGCAAACGGCGGCAAAACTCTGGCGCGGCGGAATCGGCGGGTTGGATGCTCGTGCCATCGGACGCCGGGAGACCCAGTCCGATGCGCGAACACCGGGGTCCCGGACCTGACCGGAACCGAGGCCCCGTCGCCTTCCCTTGGCACGCGGGAATTCCGCGCCGGAGGGTCTCCTCAACCGCAAGGAGATCAGCACATGACGGTGCGCCTCACTCCCGACCGCACGAACGCCCTGCTCTGCTCGCCCGACGGCGAGTCCCGCGGTTTGATCGCCAGGGTCGGCGACATGTTCCCCCTCGACCCCATGCCGGCGGTTCAGGCCAACAGCGGCGCCCCGCCCTCGACGACCGGCGTCCGGCCGTGGGGGTTGCAGTTCGTCCGCCCGCCCCGTGTCCGAAACCTCGGCCCCGACGAGCCGGTGATCTACGACCCCGTCCGGCAACTCACGGTCGAGGTCGCGACCGGCCGGCCGGTGTTCAAGCACTCGGGCGGGACCAAGGAGACGACCGGGAACCCGGACGGCCAGAAGGCGGCGCCCGAAGAGACGACCAAGGACTAGCCGGCGATGGCCTCAACGATTCTCGTCATCACCAATCGGGAGGACGGCACAGCCGACAGGGTCGTGCACGAGCTCAACGAGCGCGGCACGCCGGTCATGCGGTTCGACGCCGCCGACTTCCCGCAACGGCTCGCTTTGTCGGCCGCGTGCGGGCCGGACGCGTGGTCGGGTTCGCTGGTCGGCGACTACCAATCGGTGCGGCTGGAAGACGTCGTCGGTGTTTACTTCCGCCACCCTGGACAGTTCGAGCTGCCCGAGGGCATGAGCGAGCCCGAACAGCTCTGGTCCTACGGCGAGGCGCGTCTCGGATTCGGCGGTGTACTGCACGGCCTCGGTTGCGCGTGGGTCAACCATCCGACGCGCACCGCAGCGGCCGAGTACAAGCCACTTCAATTGTCGGCCGCTCTCGCCGCTGGACTGCGCATCCCGCGCACATTCATCGGTAACACCCCCGACCAGGCATATGCGTGGGCGAAAGAGGTCGGCGCGCCGATCGTCTACAAACCGCTCGCCGGATCGGTGCACACCGAAGCCGACGCGACCCACATCCTCTACGCGACACCGATCGACGACCTGTCGTCGCTCAACGACCCCGCCATGCGCACGACCGCGCATTACTTCCAAGAGTGGATTCCCAAACGCGCCGAGGCGCGGGTCACCGTGGTCGGCGACGAGATGTTCGCCGTCACGATCCACATCGACAGTCCCGAGGGACGCATCGACTGGCGCGCCGACTACGCCTCGCACCGGTATGAGGTCGTGCCCGTCCCCGACGACGTGCGGGCCGGACTGGACGAATGCCTTGCCCGGCTCGGCCTGGTCTACTGCGCGGCTGACTTCGCCATCGACCCGCGCGGCGAGTGGGTCTTTCTCGGCGATCTCAACCCCAATGGCGAATGGGGATGGCTCGCCCATCACTGCGACCTGCCGATCGCGGCGGCCATCGCCGACGCACTCGAAAGGGGGAGACGATGACCCGAACCGGCATCGGCTCGGACACCGAACGGCGGGCCGAACAACTCGCCGACCGACTCGCCCAGGCGGGGGACATCATCACCCCTGCGTGGCGGAACGCGTTCGCCCGCGTGCCCCGGCACGTGTTCGTGCCGTCCTACGCCCGGTACGAACACACACCGGACGGCGTGCGATACACGCTGGTCAGCGGAGACGATCCCGACCAGCGCCAAGAGTGGCTCGACGGCATCTACGCCGACGAGACCCTGATCACCCAGATCAAGGGCGAGCGGGTCGAGGTCGCCCTCGCCGACGGCGTCCGGCGTGGCGCGTGGACCAGCTCGTCCACCGCGCCGGGCCTCATGGCGCGACTGCTGGAAACCCTCGACGTCGCCGACGGCATGACCGTGCTGGAGATCGGAACCGGCACCGGCTACAACGCCGCACTGCTGAATGAGCGCCTCGGCGCCGGAAATGTAACGTCGATCGACATCGACGAGCAACTCGTCGAGGACGCGCGAAGACGCCTCGCCAGCCTCGGCTACCAGCCGCGACTGGCGACCGTCGATGGCCGCGACGGCTTTCCGGAAGGGGCGCCTTACGACCGGGTGATCGGCACGTGCGCGTTCCCCAACATCCCGCCGACATGGATCGCCCAGACCAAACCCGGCGGGCTCATCCTGGCCAACGTCGCAGGCGGGCTCGCAGGCGCGATGGTCCTCGTCCGCGTCGACGCGGACGGCACCGCGACCGGCCGCTATCTGTCCAAGTGGGCGGGCTTCATGCCCGCGCGGTCACGAAAGCCCGTGGCCGAACCCACCTACCCCGACGTCGACAGCACCCGCGAAACCCTGCTCAGTCCCGACGCGCTAGACGAGCCCACCTTCGCGTTCCTAGCCCAACTGCACGTCGGCGACGCCTCACCGTACTGGGCAACACGTGAAGACGGGTCTCCGCTATTCGGCCTCGCCGCACCCGACGGATCCTGGGCCGAAATCCACCCCGCCGACGACCACGGCCGACGACACGTAGAGCAAGGCGGACCACGCGTCCTATGGGACCTGGTCGAGGCCGCCCACACATCGTGGGAAAAGCTCAACCGCCCCAACTGGTCGGCCTTCGGAATCACAGCCAACAGCACCGAACAACGAGTATGGCTCACCACCCCCGAAGGCCCTTCCTGGCCATTGCCCAACTAGCGACGAAGCCGTGGGTGTCCTGAGGGTATGCACCTCAGGTGGATCGCTGCGATACTCCGTCCTGTCGGCCGCGGCTTCAGCGGGACCCGCGGGTCTGCTGCACAACCGGAGGGTCGCTGAAGAATCGACCGGCGACACCGGCCCCAAGCCGCAGATCACCTGCGGCTCTACCCAGGGGTCCTCATCCCCCTACGAGGGTTTGTAACTCCACCACGGAGGCCGCGGCGCCCGCGTACTCGGCGCCCTCATCGCCCCTACGAGGTGTTCACCAAGTCGACGCCGGGTCAGGGGACGAACTGGTCGACCTGTCTATGCACCGCACCCAGTAGTTGAGGCTCCGGCCTCTACCGCGAGAACCATGTCCTGCGCGGGCTGCGGAGGCGCAGTGCTCCCACTATCGGGATACGTAGGCTGGGGTGAACCCCGTCGCCCCTTGTCGGCCGGGGATGTCACAAACCACAAGTGGCTCGGCTCGTCGGCGACACCCGCCGCACCCGCCTAGCGAAACCGGACGACCGGGCGAGGCGCTCAGGTCGGCGGTTAGTGGCCGTTGGTCTCTTCGCTGGCACGAGCGGCGGGCATCAGGGCCGGGAGCGCGCGGGCTCGCTCGCGCAGTTCGGTCACGCTCGGCGCGGCCACTGGCGAGACGTCGTCGACGAGCGCTGAGAGCCGGTTCCGGGTGGAGGCGCGCAGCCGCTCGGCTGCGACGGTGTCCAGTACCTGCACCCCGAGCGTGGCCGCGTCGCCTTGGTGTCCGCGTGCGGCTTCGCCGCGTGCCAGGATCAGCATCGCCGCCGCCCAGCCGGGACGCCCTTTCGGTATGGCTCGGATCGAGGCTTGGGCGTAGGCGCGTGCTTGCCCGGCGTCGCCGGCGAGCAACCCGGCCTCGGCCAGGTGCAGGGTGAGCTCGGCCTGGTCAAATCCGAAGCGCCCCGGCAGTTCTTGCGCCGAGTCCATGGCGTCCTCAGCCCGTCCGGCGATGCGTGTCGCCTCACGACGATCGCCGAGCGCGGCGGTGGGCCGCAGCAGAGCCCAGGCGAGCATTTGCGCTTTGCGTAGCTGGGTGTCGGCCAGCTCGTGAGCGCGGCCGCCCAGCGCGATCGCGTCGCGGTAGTGGCCCTCCTCGTTAGCGATCATCGCCTGCGCGCCCAGCGCCCAGCACTCCAGCCATCGGTCTCCGACCACTGTGGCCAGCCTCTGCGCCGTCACAAGGTGCACGCGCGCGGCAACGCGGTCGTCCAGATGGAACGCCAGATTCCCCACCAGCGCCGACAGCCAACCGGCCACCTGGCGCAGCTCGGCCCGCACGTTATCGGGAGGGCCCTGGGCGAGGATCTCGTTCACCATGTGCCGCACTTGGTGGACCTCGGTGGCAAGCACGCTGGGCGGGGACGCCGAGTAGTGCAGGCCGTAGTAGTCGACGGCGGCGTGCAGCGAGGCCAGGGTTCCGGACCCGCCTGCGGGGCCCTCGGCCTCCAGCCCCAGCGCGATCGAGTCGCGGAGGGCCTGCAAGGCGCCGCTGCTGCCGTTGGCCATCAGATCACCATTCCTCGCGGTCGCGGCCGTTCCCCTTGCCGCACCGTACCCGCCCGGCCCGCGGTTCACAGCCCATGACGGATTTGAGGACGCGAGCCCGAGTTCACCCGGTGCGGCCTGATAAACCGCGGCGAACGCCTCGGCGTAGGCGGGCCCCGGAGCGATCTCGCCGTGCTCGTAGCGGCACAGCATGGAGCAGTTCAGCCCCGGCACGCCCAGATCGTGATCCTGGTAGTACCCGGTGACCTGCTGCACGGTCTGTGGACGCGACCACCCATACGCCCACCGCCACGCCTCAAGGGCCGACACCTCCGGCAGCTCCCGGCGGATCCGCGCGACGATCTCCGGCACCGTCCAGCCGGCGCGCTGCCCGCGCCGGCGGATCAACTGACCGGCTCGGGCGAGTTCGGCGCGACGGCGACGGCTGATCCCCATGAGCCACTCTCCGGCTTACACGACACCCGGTTCGGAGCGTAACCCGCCGTGCACACCGCCATCATTGCCGTGCACGGCAATGATGGCGGCAATACCGCGACCACAATGCGGCATTGAGTCGTTCACCTGCTGGACCGCATCGTGAAGACATGACCGAGCTTCCCGCCACCGGCTACTGCACCGGCGCGTCCCGGACATCTCCAGGCGCGGCCGAACGCACCGCCTGCGGGTATCACGACCTTCCCTCACCGCATGCCGCGTGCGCGTCGGGGCATCGGGCCGTGCGCTGGGGACGGCGAGGCCACCCGTTCACCACGCAAGGGAGGGGGCCACGATGACCGTCACGATCGCCGACTACGGCACGTTCCCGTCGGCGTTCGAAGCACCCCAGGAGCATCTGCCCGACTTCGCCGCGCTGTTCGACGGCGAGGCCCGCTACATCGTCCAGACGCCGCCGGTCCGCAACGACTACAAGAAGGCGTCCGGGTCCAGCGACGGTGCCAAGACCTACGACACCACCGCCACCTGACCCGCGAAAGAACCGGCCAGAACCACGCCAGCCCAGGGCCCGGCCACGCGGTGGCCGGGCCCGCGCAGGCCGCCCTGCGGCCACAGGGAGTCTGTTGTGCTGACCTTGAAGATCGACCCGGGCGCCCTCCCCTGTGTGGCAGTGGGACGGCGGCTCCTACACGACCCTGGACGGGCGTGGCCGGGTCACGCCCTACCCGCACCCGATGGTGGAACAGTGCGCCGCGACCGACGGTGCCCGCACCGTCCTCATCGTCAGGGAACGTGTGCTTGGACGTCCGGCCACCCCTGCCGCCGTGGTCCCTGTCCACGCCGGCGATCTCGATCGGATCATCGCCGAGGCGTACCGGTGGCCCGTCGACCACCTGCTGATCGAGTTCACTCCGCGCCGGCCGCTGCGCATCCGGGCCGGGGCTGTCCGCGCCACCCCGCTGTTCCTTGCTCACCGCGAGGGAATCCTGCACGGATCGTGGGACATGGCCGACCTGCGGTCCTTCGCCGGAGACATCGCCCCCCAGGAAGCCACCCGCCTCCTGATCTACCGGCCCCGCTACAGCACCGGCACGCCCTTCACGGGCATTCACCGCCTCACCGAACGCGCCACCGCCACCTTCGGCGGCGACCTGGTCATCACCTACCCCGACCCCATCGAGCACGCCGAGCCGCACGGCCTGGCCACCACCGAGACCGATGTTGGGGACGGAGCCACATCGGGCGGGGCCGACGTGCTGGCCGCGTTCACCACCGGGATCGACATCGCACTTGACGCCCGCCCTATCGAGCCCACCGCGACCGTCTGCCACCTGACCGGCGGGCTGGACTCCGGCTCGATCGGCACCCGCATGGCCCGACGCTGGCCCGGCCAGGTCGACACCGCCACGCTGATCGTCATCGGGCCAGGCCGCGAGCAGCAGATCAGACGTCGCGCCCAGATGCGCGAGCGGGTGCCGTTCGGGTCCCGAGACCTGTGCCTGGACACCCGTGACCGGCTGCTGTTCGGGCCGGGCTGCGGCCGTGTGCGCGGTGAGCCGCTCAGCCCCTACGACGAGCCGCTGTATGAGCTGTTCACCGAGCTGAACGCCCAGATCGCCGCTCTTGGCGCGCACACGCTGGTCACCGGGCTCGGCGGGGACGAGATGGTCGCGGTCGGCTCGGCCGAATCAGCGCGGGCCGCCCTCGACAAGGCCCAGAACTTCGACCTGCCGTGGCTGGGGCCTCGGGCGCGGGCGGCGATCGAGTACGGCGACATCGGCATCGCCCCGCCCGCCATGGCCGGCGGGATCACCCTCCTGGCTGCCGAGACCGTCGCGCCGCCACTGCTGCGCGCCGGCCTGTGGCCGGTGCACCCCTTCGCGCACCGGGCGCTGATCGAGCTGGGTGATCAGCTGCCCTTCCACTGGCGCGAACTCAAGCAGCTCCAGCGCCGCCACCTGGCCACGTTCGGGCTGAGTCACGACGCCTGCAACCCCGCTGAGCGTGAGAGCTTCGCCGAACTCGTCGAGGCGTCCCTGCTCATCAACGGGCTGCCGCTGGTGCACCGCATCCTGAGGGAAGGATCGCCCCTGATCGAGGCAGGGCTTATAGACCCTGACGGCCTCGCGGCCACGGTCGCTGAACTTGGCGGTATCTCCTACCGGGAGGACGTCCACTCGAAGCTGCTCGAGGTCATCGCCCTCGACCAAGCGGCCCGGGCATTCCTGCCTTGACCTGCGCCCCCAACCACGGGTCTAGGTCGAGCCGCTCAGCCCGCCGCGCCATCATGAACACCTCGGCATGGGTCCGTTGCTCTCGGCGCACCAGCTCGAACCCCTGCGTGAGGTTGTAGCGGGCGATGCCGATGTCGTGGCAGTGCCGCCGGATCCACGGCACACCGAGCCGGGCGGCGCTGTCGACCGCCCACCACGCCATGGCCGTCCCGGGCCGCCGTTCACGAACCGCCGGGTCAGTGATCGACCCCGACAGATACAGCGCGGGCTCAGCCCGCTCGGTGTCGGTCCACCCCCACGGCGGGCCGACGTCCTGGACCAGCATCTGCCCGATGACGCCGCGCCCGGGATCCGCCAGCACCCACACATCCCCGTCGGGGTTGTCGCACTGGGCGACCAGATCATCGGCCGCGTCCCGCCAACTCGGCATCCCTCGCCGCTCCATCCAGGCACAGCGAGCGTTCACCATCCGTGCGACACCGTCCCGATCGGTGGCCGCCGCGCGTCGCATCTGCCACACGCGCCAATTGTGCGCCATCCCTCGGCCGGAATCAGGTGAACGCCCACCCCAGCCGACGTGCAGCGCCCGGACTGGCTCATGCGCCCCCACGCCCGACCACGGTCATCCTCGCTGGAGGGACACCTTGGTTCGCGTTCTGCCTCGCCGCGCCGCCGAGGTCCGCCACAGCCTCGTAGGCGACATCTCGTGCCTTGGGGGACCGCCCGCCCATTGCCGCGAACAGCATCGGCGATCTCTTCGACCGGAGCTCCGGTTCGATCGACGGCGGCGGCATCAGCGGCGCCTCTTCGGGCGACCTCGCCGCTACGCGTTCCGGGTCCTCCTCGACCCGAACTCCCGTGACCTCCGCAAATGTGCTTCTCGACCAGGGGCGGCGGCTGATGAAAATGCCGGACGCCCCGCAGCGACGCGCGGGAGGTGTTCGTCGAGCCCGATGTCGCCGAGCCATGGCCGAACGCCGCCGAGCGCGGTGGGCAACTCGTGAATGCGGCGTCTGGAAGAGCCGGCGGTGCTGGTGAGCCGGCCGTTCTCCAACGTGTCGGCGAGGTAGCCGTCCGGCACGGAGATCCTGCACAACCGGGGGGGTCGCTGAAGAATCGACCGGCGACACCGGCCCCAAGCCGTGGATCACCTGCGGCTTTACCCTGGGGTCCTCATAGCCTCTACGAGGGTTTGCAACCACAGTGCCCCCAGCGGGCCGCCTAGGCCCACTGTTAGTCCTCATCGTCCCTGTAGGGGTTTGCCGGTTTTCGTGGGGGCGTGGGCTTGTGTGGTGGGGCCGGCCGGGGGTGGCCCGGCCGGGCCCTTGGTGGTTTTTAGTCGGGGATTACTGCGTGGGCTGTTATTTCTATTTTTAGTTCGGGGCCTACTAGGCGGTTTACGCCTATGTGGGTGCGGGTTGGGCGGTGGGGGCCGAAGTATTCGGTGTAGACCGCGTTGACTTCGTCTTGGGCGTCCATGTCGGTGTTGTAGATGGTGACCTCGACGATGTCGGTCAGGGTGCCGCCGGCGGCTTCGAGGGCCGTGCGGACGTTGTCCAGGCAGGCTCGGGTCTGGGCGGCGATGCCGGCGGGGACGCGAAGTTCGTCCGGGTCGTGAGGGTGCTTGTGGATGAGTGGGTAGGCGGTGGCGCCCGAGAGCCAGATCGTGCGGCCGCCGCGGGTGGCGATGGCGGGGGTGAAGGGGACCTCGTCCGGGTCGGCGCCCGCCGTGTAGAACTGCATGGATCGTTCCTTTCTCATGGGATCAGGACGCGGTGGCGAGCGGCCCGGGGTCGGGTGCGGGGGCCGGGCGGGCGAAGCCCGCGGGGCGCAGGCCGAGCGCCGCGAGCAGCGCGGCCGCGGCGGACAGCGCGGCGAGCTGGACGAGTCCCGCCGCCGGCCAGCTCGTGGCGCCGGCCAGCAGGCTGAACAGGTACCCGGCGAAGCCCGCCGGGATGTAGATCGCGGAGACGAACAGCCCGGACGCGCGGCCCGCCAGGTCGCCGCGCACCGAGGCGACGAGGTAGCCGGCGAGGTTGACGAACACGCCCGAGCTGAACGCCAGGCCGAACACGAACGACCAGACCGCCTGCCACCACAGGGCGGTCGGGCCGGTGAACAGCGCCACCGCGGCCACCGCGGTGAGCAGGAGGAACCCGCCGAGCACCGCCCTCGGGTCGTACCGGTCGCCGAGGTAGCCGCCGGCGCTGGACAGCAGCGCCGCCAGGCCGGACAGCCCGACGACGAGGCCGGCCCGGGTCGGGGAGTAGCCGAGCTCGTCGCGCAGGAAGCTCGGGTACATGCCGATGTAGCCGAAGTCGATCAGCCCGCCCAGCACGGTGACGGCCGCGAGGATCGCCGTGTTCCGGTTGCGCAGGCCCGGCGCGCCGCCGACCGTCCGGACGCCGTGGCCGCCGTCCGCGCGGGCCTCGCTGAACCACGGCCGGACGGCCAGCGACACCAGGACGAGGGCGCCCGCGCCGATCAGCCCGAACAGCAGCATCGGGGCCCGCCAGGACCCGTAGGCCGACAGCAGGTGGCCGCCCAGCGCGGGCCCGATCAGCGACCCGGCGGCGAACGCGACGTTCACCGTGCCGATCGCCGTCCCGCGGTACTTCTGGAACGCCGCCGCCGCGATCGCCAGCAGCGCCGTCAGCTGGAGGGACTCGCCGACGCCGGAGGCGGCGCGCCAGAAGAGCATGTCCCAGAAGCCCGCCGAGACGACGGTGAGCACCGTGACGGCGGAGAACAGGAACGTTCCGAGCAGGAGGAGGGTCTTGCGCCGGACGCGGGTGATCAGGTATCCCACCGGGATCCCCGACAGGCCCATGCCCAGGGCGAAGAAGGTGGACTGGAGCCCGGCCCCGGCGTCGCCGAAGCCGTACTCCTCGCGGACCTCGGGGAGCAGGATCGGGAAGACCTGGCGGTCCATCGCGTTCACGACGTAGGCGATGAGGAGCACGCCGAACATCGCGAACATGTGCTTCTGACGGTGTGGATCATTGGTCGTACTGGCTGTCATGGTGGACCGCCTTGCTCGCTGTTGCCTGTCGTTGTCCAGCCCCCGGGAGATGTCGCGTCCGTGCCGCCGGGGCACGGTGCCGCCCGTGGTCAGGGCAGGCCGATGGTGGTATCGAGCCTGCCGATGCCGTCGATCTCGACGGTGACGCCGTCGCCGGGGCGGAGCCAGGCGGGGTCGTCCATGCCCCAGGCCACGCCCTGCGGGGTGCCGGTGGCGATGATGTCGCCCGGCTCCAGGGTCAGGCCCTGGGTGAGGTCGGTCAGCAGCGTCGTCAGGTCGAAGATCAGGTTCTTGACGGTGTCGTCCTGCCTCACCTCGCCGTTGACCAGGGTCCGGACGCGCAGGGCCCGCGGGTCCGGGATCTCGTCGGCGGTGACGATCCAGGGGCCGATCGGCCCGTAGCCGTCGGCGCCCTTGCCGCGGAACCACTGCAGGTGCCGCTGCTGGACGTCGCGCGCGGTCAGGTCGTTGAAGATCGTGTAACCGAACACGCAGTCCAGCGCTCCGGCGGCGGTGAGGCCGCGGGCCCGGGTCCCGATGACGAGCGCGAGTTCGCCCTCGTAGTCGAGCGCCCGGGTGAAGGCGGGGTCGGCGACGACCGTGGCGCCGTGCCCGGTGAGGGCGGTGTGCGGCTTGGTGAAGTACACCGGCGCCTCGGGGATGACGGCCTCGGCCAGCCCTTCGGCGCGGGCGCCCTCCTCGACGTGCTCACGGTAGTTCTTCCCGACGCAGATGACGTTCTTGGGCGGGTGCAGGACGGGCGGCAGCCACGTCACCTCCCGCGCCGGGAGCCGGTGCCCGGCGAGGGCCGTCACCTCCGCGCTCGTCAGCGGGGACGAGATGAGGGCCGTCACGTCGGCCGCGTCGTCGCGTCCGGGCAGGGCGCGCACGGGCGCCACGCCGTCGTCGGTGACCAGGGCCGCGGACGTCCCGGTCCGGTGTTCGATGGTCGCGAGCCGCATCAGTCCTCCACCACCGCGAAGAGGCGGGCGTGGGCGCCCTCGATGCCGCCGATGCGGGTGAAGGCCGGGTACACCCGGGTCCGGTGGCCGAGCAGCGCGCCGAGGTTGGTGGCGTGCTCCACGAGGTAGATGCCGGCGCCGAGCAGGATCCGGTGGACGACGAACTCCTCGGAGGTGAAGTCGTGGTTGCGCGCGCACTCCTCCTCGAAGAAGTCGAACACCACCGCGCGGGGCGCCCGCTCGGCGAGCCATCGGGCGCCGGACTCGTGCAGCCACGGGGAGGTCGTGTAGTACTCCGGGAACCGTCCCCACATCCGGTCGGACCAGCCGGTGCGCAGGACGGCGACCTGCCCGGCGGCCAGGCCGGGGTCGGCCTTGTCCAGGTCGGTGTCCGTCACCGCCTCCGACGGGCCCTTCGCGAGGTCGAACACGGCCGCCTCGCCGGCGATGTCGTCCAGCGTGAGGTCGCTGGTCGTCCCGCCGTCGGCGTAGACGTGCAGCGGGGTGTCGATGTGGGTGCCGAGGTGGATCGGCATGACCCGCGCCGTGCTGACCTGCCAGAACCCCGGGCCCCGGTGGTGGTGCTCGATCTCCAGCGTGAGGCTGGTGGACGGGGGGCCGGGCGTCCCGGCGGTCACTTCGACGCTCAGGTCGATCAGTTCGGTCATCGTTGCTCCTCGTGGTGTGCGTGGGTGCCGCTGTAGACCTCGGCGGCGCGGTGGATGTGGCGCCGGGCGGCCTCGGCGGCCCGGACGGGGTCGCCTCCGGCGATGCCTTCGAGCAACTCGCGGTGGTCGCGGTGGACCTCCTGCCGCCAGCTCGCGTCCACCGTCAGGTTGCTGAGGCTGGAGACCTCGATGCGGTCCCACAGCCGGGTGAGGGACTCGGTCGCGAACGTGTTCGCGGCCAGCGTGCAGATCCACTGGTGGAAGCGGAGGTTGGCGACCGAGGCGCGGCGCGCGTCGTCGCGCCCGGACGCCACCTCGACCGCCTCCGCCCTGGACTCCAGCTCGGCCAGCTGCGCCCGGGACAGCTCGCCGTCCCGTGACCGCTCCGCCGCCAGCTCCGCGGTGAGCGCCTCCAGCGCGGCCCGGTACCGGTAGGCGTCCGTGACCTCGGCCGCGGACAGCCCCGCCACGATCACGCCGAGGCCCCGTCCGCCCACCGTGACGAGCCCGTCGCGCTGCAGGTGCTTGAGCGCCTCGCGGATCGGGGTGCGGCTCATCCCGAGCCGCTCGCTGAGCTGCCGTTCGGACAGGGGCGTGCCGGGCGGGGCGTCCCCCGACAGCAGCAGCGAGCGGATCCGGAGGTACGCCTCCTCCGCGCTGCTGAGCGTCTCCATCGACTCATGCCTGGTCATAGAGGTGGTATACCAGGCATCCCAGGTATTCCACAAGAGAAGGCGGGCCCCCGTGAACCTGCTCGATGCCGTCCTCGTCGCCGCCGCCGGGATCACCGCCGGCGCCCTCAACACGGTGGCGGGCGGCGGGACGCTCGTCACCTACCCGGTGCTCCTGCTGTGCGGCGTCCCCCCGGTCACCGCGAACATCACCTCGGTCGTCGGCCTCGCGCCCGGCTACGCCGGCGCCGTGCACGCCTTCCGCCCCGAGCTGCGCGGCCAGCGGCACCGGCACCTGGCGCTCGGCCCGGCCGCGGTCGCGGGGGCCGCCCTGGGCGCGGTCCTGCTGCTGGTCACCCCGCCCGGCGGTTTCGCGGGCGTCGTCCCCGTCCTCGTGCTCGTGTCGAGCCTGCTGCTGCTCGCGCAGCCGGTCCTCGCCGGCCTGATGCCCGCGGCGGGCGAGGACGCCGCCGCGCGCGTGCCCTGGCCCGCGCGGGCGGGCGTGTTCGCGGCGTCGGTCTACGGCGCCTACTTCAGCGCGGGTCTCGGGGTGCTGCTGCTGGCCGTCCTCGGCATCGTGCTCACCGACCCGTTCCCGCGGGTCAACGCGCTGAAGAGCTCGCTCTCACTGATCATCGTGCTGACGGCGATCGCGGTCTACCTGGCGTCCGGGCACGTCGCGGTCGGCTACGCGGCCGTCCTGCTCGTCGCGTCCTACGCGGGGGGAGCCGCGGGCGGTTCCGTCGTCCGCCGGATCAGCCCCGCCGTGATCCGCTACAGCGCCGCCACCCTGGGAATCCTGCTGGCCCTGGCTCTCTTCCTGAAGAACTGAGGGCGGGACGTGTCAGTGTCCCGCGTGGCCCGTCGCCGTCCGAGCCCCTGCCTGGAGGGTGGGCAGGGGCTCGGCGGCTGGGGTTCAGCGGCGGATCGGGGGGAAGCGGAGGATGCGGTCGTCGGTCGCGGCGGGGCTGCCGCGGCCGTCGCGGTTGCTCGTCGTCAGCCAGAGCCAGCCGTCCGGGCCGACGGCGACCGTGCGGAGGCGGCCGTAGGTGCCCTGGAGCACCGCGGTCGGGGTGCCCGACGAACCGCCCTTGCCGTCCAGGGGCACCAGCCAGAGGCGCTTACCGGCGAGGGCGGCGGTGTACAGGGTGTCGCCCGCGACGGCGGCGCCGCTCGGCGAGGCCTCCTTGGTGTGCCAGGTGGCGATCGGCGCGATGTAGGTGGGCGGGCCGCCCGGCCCCTCGACCTTCGGCCAGCCGTAGTTGCCGCCCGCGACGATGTGGTTGACCTCGTCCCAGGTGTCCTGGCCGAACTCGCTCGCGTACATGTGGCCGCCGCCCCAGGCCAGCCCCTGCACGTTGCGGTGCCCGAGGCTGTAGACCACCGTCTTCGGGTCGGGGTTGCCCGGGGCGGGCGACCCGTCCGGGCGCATCCGGAGGATCTTCCCGGCCGGGGTGGCCGGGTTCTGGGCGTTGGCGGACTGGCCCGCGTCGCCCGTGCTGGCGTAGAGCAGGCCGTCGGGACCGAACTGGATCCGGCCGCCGTCATGGAAGGTGTTCTTGGGAATGCCCGAGAGGAGCACTTCCTGCTGGGGGGACGCGGCGAGCTTGAAGCGGACGATCCGGTTGTCGGACGCGGAGGTGTAGTAGGCGTAGACGTACTTGTCCTCGGCGTAGGTCGGCGAGACGGCGATGCCGAGCAGCCCGGACTCGCCCCGGGCCTGCACCCCGGACAGCTTGGCCACCTCGACCGGCGCCGAGCCCGGGGACAGGCGCAGGATGCGGGCGCTCACCCGCTCCGACACCAGCGCGCTGCCGTCGGGCAGGAAGGCTAGGCCCCAGGGGACGGTCAGGCCGGACGCCACGACCTCGGGGCGGGAGAAGTCGAACGCGGGATTCGCGGCCGGTCGCGCCGCCGCGGGCGGGGCGGCCGCGGCGGGTGACGGCGCGGCGGCGGGAGCGGCGAGCAGGGACGCGGCGGCGACCGCGGCGGCCGCCGGAACGAGGACGCGCTTCTTCAGGGGCATTGTCACTCCAGGCCGGCCCGGTCAGTGCGTGCCCCCGGTTCCCTGACGGGCCGTTGTCGAAGGTGAGAACGGAATTCGCGGACGATGCGGAGTCGCGACGGGTGATGGCGGGAGGAGCAGATGGTCTCGATGGGCCCCGGACGGTGCCTCGGCGGCCGGGGGACGAGAGGCACGGGGGAGTCTGGCGTGCCTTCTGCGCAGTGGCGGGACGTTCGGTTTCGTAACGTACCCGGACCGTCCGTTTCTGTGAAGGCTCGATTTTTCACTTTCAAGCGCGCCGGGCCTTCGCCGGGAATGGAAGCCGAAGGTCCGGTGGAGGACCGGACGGTGGGCGCGGGTTAGGGTCGGGGGGTGCGATTCGCGATCTCCATCCCGCAGGTGGTCACCGGCGGCGACTTCGACCCCGGACCCTTCCGCCATCATCTGGAGCGCGCCGAGGCGCTCGGCTTCGACAGCGCGTGGACGGTCGACCAGGTGCTCGGCCCCGCGCCCACGCTCGGCCCCATCGAGACCATGACCTACGCCGCGGCTTTGACGCGGCGGCTGCGCCTGGGCTGCGCGGTGTTCGTGAGCCCGCAGTACAGCCCCGTCCACCTGGCCAAGAGCCTGAGCACGCTGGACCAGCTCAGCGGGGGACGCCTTGAGGTGGGCGTCGCCATCGGCGGGCGGGACCGGACGCTGGACGCCTTCGGGGTGGATCCCGACGGTCTCGTCTCCCGGTTCACCGAGGGGATCGCCCTGATGAAGGCGTGCTGGACGCAGCCCCGCATCACCTTCGAGGGGCGGTTCTGGCGGCTCGACGACGCGGTGATGGAGCCGAGGCCGGTCCAGGCGCCGCATCCGCGGATCTGGTTCGGCGGCCGTGTCCCGGCGGGGCTGCGGCGCGCGGTCCGGCTCGGCGGCGGCTTCTTCGGCGCGGGGTCGGCCACGACCGAGCAGTTCGCCGAGCAGGTGCGCGTCGTGCGCGAGGCGCTGGCCGAGGAGGGACGGGACGCCGCGGACTTCCCGATCGCCAAGCGCGTCTACGTCGCGGTGGAGGACGACGAGGCCGGGGCCCGGCGGCGGGGCGCGGCCGAACTGGCGCACCTCTACAGCTCGGGCGACATGGCCCCCGTCGGCGTCTACGGGCCGCCGGACGTGTGCGCGCGGGGACTGCGCGAGGTCGCCGACGCGGGCGCCGAGCTGATCCTGCTCCACCCCCTCTACGACGACACCGCGCAGATGGAGCGGCTCGCCGCCGAGGTCCTGCCGCAGCTGGGCTGAGACGTGCGGGTGACGCCGCCGGGGAGCCCGGTCCGGGCTCCCCGGCGGACGGTCACCGCGAGTGCCTGCGCAGGAATTTCCTCAGGGTGGGGTTGTAGACGTCCGAGCGCTCCCACTGTGGCGCGTGGCCGCACTCGTTCGCGACCACCGTCTCCACGTCATGGAGGTGGCTGGCGAAGACGCGCTGCACCGACGGCGGGCTGTAGAGGTCGGCGTCCCCCCACAGCAGGAGGGTGGGGATCCGCAGCCGCTCGACGTCGGCCCAGGTCGGACTGTTGATGTTGCCCTGGGAGACGTCGGCGTGGCGGGAGCGGTGGTGGATTTCGAGCCACTCCTGCACGCCGCCCGGGTTGATCGCGCGGTAGGACGGGCCGATCTCGATGAAGTCGGGGGGCATGGACTCGAAGCCCTTGGGACGCAGCCGGGCGAGCATGTCGCGGTAGTCCTTGTCCTGGACCCCGGTCAGGCTGCCGCTGATGGTCAGGCTGTACAGCCGGTCCGGATGGGACAGCGCGTAGTCGAGCGCCACGCCGCCGCCCGCGGCGACGCCGACCGCGTGGAAGCGGCGCAGGCCGAGGTGGTCGGCGAGCGCGTGCAGGTCGCCCGCGCCGGTTCCGGGGGCGTCCGCCGGGCCCGCGTCGGACTTGAAGTGGCCGCGCCGGGAGTAGCCGATGACCCGGAACCCGGCCTTGGCGAGGTAGGGTTGCTGGTAAGGCCAGCTCTCCGCGCTGCCCGTGTAGGGGTGCAGGAGGACGACGGGCGCCCCGCGGCCCCCGGTGTCCCAGTACCAGAGGCGGGAGCCGGGCACCGGCGCGTACCCCTCGGTGGCCGGGGCCTGCGGGGGGATCGGAATGGGGCGATAGGGCGAGTCGGGGCGGGGCGCGGTCTCCGCCGAGGCGGTGCCGGCGCCGACGAGGGGGACGGCGGCGGCCGCGAGCGCCGTGGCGCCGCCCAGCAGTCCTCGGCGGCCGATCATCGGTGTGGTTCTGGCGGGGCGGGCGGGGTCCTGCTTGGTCATCCACGACCTCCCGGGTCATGATGCGGCGGACCCGCGCAGGTCAGCGCGGGTCCGCCGGGTTCGTCGCAGCAGGAATATAACCCACTTGTTGATGAAATCAACAGATGTGGATCGTGGTGCTGAAGGCGAGATCACGCCAGGTTTGTCCCGTTTTGGCCAGGGCGCGTCCGCGACGCACTGACGAACGCCGTGGACCGTCCCAACGGAAGTCCATGGTTCGTCCTGCCTCCGGTACCCCTCGCGGAGGACGCGGGATCCCCGTCCTGGACGACGATTTCCCGCCGGTGCCGTCCGTAGCGTGGTGGCCATGAAAATCACCGGCATCATCGGTGCGGGAGCGGCCGCCGCCGCCGTTCTCGCACTGGTCGCGCCCGCCGTCCCGGCCGAGGCGGCGGCCACGGGAGTCGACGGGCTGTGGCGCAGTGACGGCTACAACTACATCTTCGCCGTCGACAAGGGGAAACTGACCTCGTACCAGACGACGTCCATCAGTTGCCTGCCCGCCGACGTCAGCGGCGACCGCCTTCCCGGGACCGATCCGGCGCGGGCGCGATTCGGCCGCAAGGGCAAGACGGAACTCGTCCTCACCCTCACCGGCCGGAACGCCGCGCGCCTGCTTCCGCTCGGCTCCGCCGCGCCGATCGGGCTTCACCGGCTCTCCGCGCTCCCGGCGCGGTGCGGGAAGCCCGCGCCCAAGGACCCGCTGAGCGTCTTCGACGTCTACTGGACGACCTACGCCGAGAACTACCCGTTCTTCAAAACGAGGAAGGTGGACTGGCAGAAGGCCCGCGCGAAGTACCGGCCGAAGGTGGGCCCGAAGACCAGTGACAAGAAGTTGTTCGGCATTCTCGCCGACATGACCAAGCCACTCGGGGACGCGCACACCTCACTGGACGCCGGTGACGCCGGTGAGTTCGAGGGCCTGCGCCGTGGGACCCGCACGGGCTCCAACGCCTTCACGGCCCGGACCAACAAGGCGATCGGCGCCTATCTCGGGGTGCCCCTGCAATCCTGGGGCAATGGCCAGATCTCCTACGGCGACCTGCCGGACGGGCTCGGCTATCTCAGGATCAACAGGTTCGTCGCCTACAAGGGCAAGGACATCGACGACATCTTCTACAGCGACGACAGTGCCGAGCTCGGCCGCGCGCTCGACTCGGTGTTCACCAAGGCGCGGGTGCGTTCCCTGAAGGGGCTGGTCATCGACGTCCGCAACAACGGGGGAGGATACGACGCGCTCGGCCTCCAGATCGCCTCGCGCCTGACGGACGCGCCCTACCTCGCCTACGTCAAGGCGGCCCGCGACGACCCCAAGAACCCTTCGCGTTTCACCACGCCGCAGCGGGTGACGGTCCGTCCCGCGCACGCGCCGGCCTACCGGGGCCCCGTGGCGGTCCTCACCAGCGACCTGTCCGTCAGCGCCGCCGAGACCTTCACCCAGGCGATGATGGGCCGCACGCCCCGGCCGACCCGGATCGGTGCCAACACCCAGGGCGTCTTCTCCGACGTCCTGTCCGGTTACCTGCCGAACGGCTGGGCCTTCGGCCTGGGCAACGAGCGTTACGCCGACGGCCGCGGGCACAGCTTCGAGGGGCCCGGGATCGCCCCCGACGTCCGCACGCCCGTCTTCACCGAGGACGAGCTGACGCACAACCGCGACTCGGCCATCGCCAAGGCGCGCCAGATCCTCACGCAGGCCCGCCCCTAGGCGAGCCTTCCGGGCCGCTCTGCCCGCCACGCCCAACCGTCACGCGGTGGTCCTCCGTCCCGGACCACCGCGTGTTCGCGTGCCCGGACCCGCCCGCCCGGTCCCCGGGACCCTCCCCGCCGCGTTATCGGCCGCGTTAACGATCAGTTATCGACGCTGGCTAGGGTTTTCGACAAATGGCCGGACCGCCTTGGCAAAGAGGTGCGGATATGAGTTCCAACCCATTCGACGACGAGGACGGGCGGTTCTTCGTCCTGGTGAACGACCAGGGCCAGCATTCACTGTGGCCGGCCTTCGCGGAGGTACCGGCGGGCTGGCGGGAGGTGCTCGGCCCGGAAAGCCGGCAGAACTGCCTCGGCCACATCGAGGAGAACTGGACCGACCTGCGGCCCGAGAGCCTGCGGGAATCCATGGCCGCCGACGCGGCGGCGCGGGCCGACTGACCCGGAGAGAAATCGAGAGATCCGCTCTCTTCGGCCGGTCGTGGCCGTTCGCCTGACAATTTTCTATGGGACGGGGAGAATTCTCTTGTCTGCAGATCTGAGCGCCGGGCGCGCACCGGAGCGCAACGAGCGCGGTGTCATCGCCGAGCATTACCACGCCCTGCAGAGCCTCAGCGCGGTCGAGGCCGCGCGCGAGGCCATGCCGGTCCCGCCGGCCACCGGGGAGGCGCTGCTCGTCGGGCTCTACCAGTCCGCCGAGATCGCCCTCTACAACCTCACCGACCTGCTCGACCGCGCCGCCGAGCACCTCGGCAAGCGCGACGTCGACCGCTGCGTGACGCAGCTCCACTGGGTGCGCAGCTTCCACCGCGTCCTCGTGCGGCTGAGCGTCGACGCCCTGCGCGTCAGCGCCGGCTGGGACGGCGAGGCCCCCCGCTGGCCCGTCGACACGACGCCCGCCTTCGCCGGGTTCGTCCCGGCGCTGCGGCGCTTCGACACGGCGCTGTCGCAGCTCGTCGAGCTGGGCGAGCTGGACGTGCACGCGACGATCGCCGAGTCGTCCCTGGAGAACCCCGAGTACGGCATCCTGCACTGCGCCCGGATCGCCAACCACGACGCCCGCGTGTGGAGCGCGAACCTGGCCAAGGCCGTGCACCCCGCGCCCGGCGTCGAGCCGGAGCGGATCCTGGCCACCGGCCACCTCCTGCACGCCGTGCACGAGCACCGGCTGACCGGCGACACCTACTTCACGCAGTTCCGGGCCCTGCACCAGATTCCCGAGCTGCTCGTGCGGGAGATCAACGACCGCCTGGAGATCGCCACCCGGAGCGCGCGCTCCGGCGACGTCGCCGCCGCGGTCGAGATGCTCGACGGCGCCGCCGAGCTGTACGGCTCGGTCGAGGCGTGCCTGCCGCCGATCGTCGACAACCTGAGCACCCACGACTACCACCAGATCCGCGAGAACCTCGGCCTGACCAGCGGCAGCCACTCGGTCGGCATGCGCTTCCACCTGTTCACCGACCTGTACGAGCAGTTCGTCGAGGCGGTGGGCGGGCTCCAGGAGCAGGGGAGCGACCACCCGCTCCTGCCGCGGCTGCGGCGGCACGCGAGCGACCTGCGCGTCTTCATCTTCTCCTGGCGCGACATGCACCTCCACCTGCCGCGCAACAACCTGGGCGGGATGGAGACCAAGTCCCTGACCGGGGCCCCGGACGCCGTCCGCACCGTCCGCAAGATGCGCGACAACGCGGTGTCGGCCGACCCGCTCTCGCGTTACGCCAAGCGGGGCCACCCGATGAGCTCCACGGGCCCGCTCGCCGGGTACCTCGACGGCCCGGACTCCTCCGACACCCTGCTGCTCGCCGTGACGGGCAAGGCGACGCAGGCCGGCTTCCGCGACGTCCAGGAGCGGACGAACTTCTTCTCCCAGCGCACCCCGTTCACCCGGCCGCCGCGCCGGGTCGTGTAGCGGACCGGCGCGATCGGGGGACCCGCCCGCCTCCGGGAGGGGCCCATGGCCGGGCGGACGTGCTGGAACGGCTGGAAGGAGGACCGATGCCGCACGAGCTGGAGGAGCCGGCCGGGACCGTCACCGAGGCGACGATCCCGGAGTCGTTCGAGCGCGTCGCCGCCGCGCGGCCGGACGAGGTCGCGGTGGTGTGCGGCGAGGGGACGCTGACCTACCGCGAGCTGGACGCCGGGGCGAACCGGCTGGCGCGGGTCCTGGCGGCTCGCGGCGTGGGCCCGGAGTCGGTGGCGGCGGTGGCGCTGCCGCGCACGCCGGACTCGGTGGTCGCGGTGCTCGCGGTGGTGAAGGCGGGCGGGGCGTACCTGCCGGTGGACCCGTCCTACCCGGCCGAGCGGGTCCGGTTCATGCTGGCCGACTCGGCGGCGTGCCTGGTGATCGCGGACGGCGCGACCGCGGACCGGCTGCCGGACCCGCCGGTGCCGGTGCTGCGGCTCGACGATCCGGAGACCGCCGCGGCGCTGGCCGCCGCCGACCCCGCGCCGGTGCGGGACGCGGACCGGCGCGCGCCCCTGTCGGTGCGCAACACCGCCTACGTCATCTACACCTCCGGGTCGACCGGGCATCCCAAGGGCGTCGCGGTCACCCACACCGGGCTGGCCGCCCTGGTCGCGACCCAGGTGGAGCGGCTGGGGGTGGCGCCCGGCAGCCGCCTGCTCCAGTTCGCCTCGCCGAGCTTCGACGCCTCGGTCTGGGAGTGGTGCACGGCGCTGCTGTCGGGCGCCGCGCTGGTGCTGGCCTCCAGGGACGCGCTGGCGCCCGGTCCCCCGCTCGCCGCCACCGTCGCCGAGCACGGGGTGACGCACGTTCTGCTGCCCCCGCCCGTGCTCGCCGCGCTGCCGGAGGGGTCCCTGCCCGGCGTGGAGTGCCTGGTGGTCGGCGGCGACGCGTCGTCCGCGGAGCTGGTGCGCGGGTGGGTGCCCGGCCGGCGGATGATCAACGCCTACGGTCCCACGGAGACGACCGTCATCGCCTCGATGAGCGGTCCGCTGGCGGGGGACGGCCGGGTGCCGCCGATCGGCCGGGCCGTCGCGGGCACCCGCCTCCACGTCCTGGACACCCGGCTCCGGCCGGTGCCGCCGGGCGAGGACGGCGAGCTCTATGTCTCCGGCCCGGGGCTCGCGCGGGGGTACCTGGGCCGGTCCGGGCTGACGGCGTCGCGGTTCGTGGCGTCCCCGTTCGGTGGTCCGGGCGAGCGGATGTACCGCACCGGCGACGTCGTGACCCGGACGCCCGGCGGCGACCTGGAGTTCCGCGGCCGCGCCGACGACCAGGTCAAGATCCGCGGGTTCCGGATCGAGCTCGGCGAGGTCGAGGCCGCGCTGGCGTCCCATCCGGCGGTGGCGCAGGCCGTCGTGGTCGTCCACCGGACCTCCGCCGGGCCGCGGCTGGCGGGCTACGTCCTGCCGCGCGGCGCGGGGGGCGTCCGGGAGCAGCGCGAAGGCGAGATCGACTTCACCGCCGCGGCGGTGGCGGCGGACGTGCGCGCCCACGCGGCGCGGCGCCTCCCGGACCACATGCTGCCCGCCGCGGTCACGGTCCTGGACCGCCTGCCGCTGACGGCGAGCGGGAAGGTGAACCGGGCCGCCCTGCCCGAGCCGGTGTTCGCCCGCGACGTCTACCGGGCGCCGCGGACGGCGGAGGAGACGGTCCTGGCGGAGGCGTTCGCCGAGCTGCTCGACGCGGACCGGGTCGGCGTCGACGACGACTTCTTCGCGCTCGGCGGCGACAGCATCCAGTCGATCCAGGTGGTGACGCGCGCCCGTGCGCGGGGCGTGCAGGTGAGCCCGGCGCAGGTCTTCGAGTACCGGACCGTGGCGCGGCTGGCCGCCGCCGCCGCGACGCACCGGCGGGACGGCGCGCGGGCGGAGACCGGCGACGACTCCGGCTGGACGCCGCTGCTCCCGGCGGCGGCGTGGCTGCTGAGGCGGGGCCCCGGTTTCGACCGGCTCCTCCAGGCCAGGGTGCTGGAGCTGCCGGAGGGCATCGACGGGGCGGGGCTGGCCGCGACGCTCCGCGCGCTGCTGGACCGCCACGAGCCGCTGCGCTCCCGGCTGGTCTGGGAGAGGGCGGCGGGCCTGCGGGCCGGTCCGCCGGGCGCGGCGCCGGTGCTCCGCCGCGTGGGATGCGACGGGCGGTGGGGCGGTGAGCCCTGG
>NZ_CAACVB010000008.1 GCF_900659635.1 Actinomadura roseirufa
CCCGGTGCGCCGGGCGGCGTCCGCGACGCCCTCCGCCAGGGCGCGGTCGGCGGGCCGCGCCGGGTCGAGCGGCCCGATCTCCCCGATCACCCCGGCGCGGACGCCGGCCACGCCGTCCCGCAGGTCGCGGACGATCTCCTCGGCGATCTCCGCGGCCGTCCGGCCCGCGACCGCGTCCGGGGAGTACCAGCCGCAGCCCATGACCACCGTGACCCCGGTGGCGCGGGCGAGCCGGGCCAGCGCCCCCGGGTCGCGTCCGCGGTCGGCGCCGGTCACCTCGACCACGGCGCCGCCGCCGCGCGCGGCGAAGTCGGCGAGGTCGGGGCCGGTGACGTCCTCGGTGAGCCGCTCGTTGTCGCGGCTCCGCGCGCCCAGCGCGAGCGCGCCGAGCCGCTCCATGGTCACCGGCGCGCCGTCCCCGTCGGGGCCGGGCGCGCCCGCCAGGTCGCCGACGAGGTGCACGGCGGTCGCGGTGGGACCGAGGGCGTCCGGCTCGACCGGCCCGGTGACGCCGGCGACCCGTCCGCCCGAGGCGCTCATCGGAGGTACCGCGCTTCCGGCCCGAGGCTGGTCGCCATCTGAGATCCCTTCCCGTCGACGACGCGCGCAGGAACGTCCCCCCGGGAGACGGGCGGGACCTGCACCCGAGCCCGCATCGTATACGATCCACCGCATGATCCGCTGCCCCTCGGCGCGGTGGACGACCAAGGGCGGAACCTACGTCCCGGCCCGTGCGAAGAGATCGTTGAGGACGTCGACCAGTTCGTCCTCCTCGTAGCGCAGGTGCGTCTCCAGTTCGCCGGTCAGGCGGTCGATGTCGGCGCGCAGGACTTCTGGGAGATCTCCTCCAAGGCGGCCAGGCGATCCCGGACCTCATCCAGGATCCGCGCCACGACCACGTCGGACGGGGGGCCAAGGTCCGCGCGGCGGTGCACGCCGCGGCGCTCGCCGAGCTCGTCGACCGGGGGTACGCCGCCCTGACCGTCGAAGGCGTCGCCCAGCGCGCGGGCGTCCACAAGACGACCGTGTACCGCCGGTGGGGGGACCGCGAGAGCCTCGTCGTGGACGCGCTGGCCGAGCACATCGGGCCGACATCCCGATCCCCGACACCGACGCCGTCGCGACCGACCTCGCCGCGGTGGCCCGGTCGCTGGTCGAGCACGCCACCGGGCCCGTCGGCCGGGCCGTCCAGTCCGCCCTGTTCTCCGACGCCGCCCGGCTGCCGGAGCCGGCCGGGGCGCGGCGCCGGATCTTCGCCGACCGGCTGCGCCGGGCCGAGCCGCTCGTCGTCCGGGCGGTCGAGCGCGGAGAGCTGCCGCCCGGGACGAGCCCCGCCGAGGTGCTGCGGACGCTCGCCGGGCCGATCTACTTCCGGCTGCCGGTGACCGCCGAGCCCGTCGACGCGTCCACCGCCGACCAGGCCGCGCGGGTCGCCCTGGCGGCGGCGCGGGCGGGGGTGCTCACCGGATGATCAGAGCACCGGACCGACGGGGGCCGGAGGCCCGGCGGAGGCGACCGCTATTGTCCGACCATGACTGTCGGCCCGAGTGAGATCCTGGAAGAGTGCCGAGCGAGGTTCGGCCCGGCTCCCCGTTCCTTCGGCCGATGGGATCACTGGCGGCATCTGCGGCTGGCCCCGCCCCTGTGGCTCCAGCTGAACCGCGAGGATCTCCTCTGGGACGTCCTCGGCGGCCACCGCGATGCGCTGACCCGCGGCCAGGTGGTGTGGGGGCACGTCGTCCGGGCGAACACGCCGCTGTTCGAGGCGGGCCGCGGCGACAGCCCGGCGTCGGTGGTCTACAGCTTCGCGCCCGTCTTCGACGACGAGCCGGACGAGCTGGCCCTGGTCGCGCAGCGGCTCTTCCGGCTCTCGGGTTCCCCCCAGGAGGACCCCGAGCTGCGCAAACTCGCGACGAGCATCGCCGACGAGAAGGCCCGCGAACTGCGCGTGCCCGTCCCGCCGAGCCTGGCGGGCAGCGAGCCGGTGTTCCTGACCACCGTCCTGGTCTCCCGCCGCCACCTGCCGTCCGGCTACCTGAGCGCCTCGCAGTTCCCGCTGGTCGCGCACCCCGACGTCAAGGGCGCGATGATCCTTCCGAGCCGGTTCTGGCCGGAGTCCCTGATCAGGGACTGGACGAACCGTCCGTCGGGCTGAGCCGGCGCCCCGCCACCGGGAAGCGCGCCACCCAGCGGCGCTGCCAGGGGGTCTCGACGGCGCGGTGATGGTGGTGCTCGCGCGTCCAGCCGACGGCCTCGGACGGGTCCACCCCGGCGAGGACGGCGAGACAGGCGATCACGGTGCCAGTGCGGCCGACACCGCCGCCGCAGGCGACCTCGACCGCCTCCCCCGAGCGCGCGCGCCCGTACAGCGCCTGGATGTGCCCGACGGCCGCGTCCCGGTCACGGGGCAACAGGAAGTCGGGCCACTCGATCCACTCGGACGGCCAGGTGAGGCTGGCTTCGTGGCGACGGCGCAACCGTGCGGACCCGAGATACAGGCCGAACCCGGGAAGTGGGCCGTCCGGCAGAGGATGGCGGAGGCCCCGCCCCCGAACCCACGAGCCGTCCAGCAACTGGAGGGCGCCTGTAAGGGGCGGTGCGGTCATCGGGGCACCTCCATCCGCTGACGGGCGCGGTGGTTCGCAACGTTGAGGCGGTTCCCGCACACGTCGGGCCGGCAGTAGCGGCGGCGCCCGGCACGGCTGGTGTCGGCCAGGACGCCCCGGCAGCCGGGCGCGGCGCAGGACCGGAAGCGCCCGTGGCCCAGGGCGCGGACGGTCCCGAGCAGCCCGATGCCGATCACGGCGGCCAGTTCGGCGGCGAGCGGCGCGCCCGGCGCGGTCGGGACGTACCACTGCCACGGGCCGCCGCCGTCACGGCGCAGGACCGGCGCCAGCCCCGCGCGCGCGGCCAGCACGCACGCGCCCTCGACGGCCTGCGCGGCGGTCTCGGTCTCCAGGACCCCGCGCGCCTCGCGCCGCAGCAGGTGCACCTCGAACAGATCCCGATCCGTCGGCGCCCCCGCGTCCAGGACGAGCCCGTGCGCGGCGAGGAAGGCGGACAACACCCCGGTACCGGCAAGCCCGTCACCGGCCTCACCCCGAACGGTCGGCGAAGACGTGACCAGACCGGTCGCGACCGCGGCGCCCACCGCGTAGTCCGCGACGGAGATCTCCACCAGCATCCCTCCAAGTAAGACTTGAAAAGGAACTATAACCCTTACTTGGCGGCGGTGACGAGGCCGGCGATCAGGACGTCGAGACCGTGCTCGAAGTCGCGTTCGGAGTCACCGCCTCCGAAGGTCGACAGCAGGTGACGCAACGCGGGGAGCCGGTCCGGCGCGACTCCCCGGGTGAAGAACTCCACCTGCTCGTCGCTCTGCTCGGCGAAGAAGTCCTCGACCTGGAACCCGGCGGTGGACAGCACGAGCGAGCCGTAGACCAGGCCGCTGACCGCCAAGAAGGCCCGCCGGACGCCGGCGTCCGCGAAACCGGCGTCCATGAGCGCGCCGGCCAGGGCGTCGAACGGCCGCAGCGCCGCCTCCGTGACCGGGTTGGCCTGGTCGGTGACCACCGCGAGCGCGACGGCGGGGTGGCGGCGCAGCGCGCGGTACATGCTCAGCGCCACGTCGCGGACCCGCTCCGGCCAGGGCAGCGCCGAGTCGGGAACGGCGATCTCGCCGAGGACCCGTCCCGCCATCGCGTCGAGCAGGTCGCCCTTGCTCGCGACGTGGTTGTACAGCGACATCGCCTCGACGCCCAGCGAGCGGGCCAGCCGCCGCATGGACAGGCCGTCCAGCCCCCCGTCGGCGGCCAGCACGAAGGCGGCGTCCAGGATCTTCTCGCGGCTCAGCGGCGCACGTGCCATCCGGTTCAGCGTCCCCTCGTTCGATCCGGCCCGGTTAACACGGAACTTACACCGTATGTATTCTACTTACGGCGTAAGTTCTCATCGCCCGAGGAGGATGGACATGACCGATGTCATCGTGGTCGGAGCCGGACCGGTCGGCTTACTGCTGGCCGCCGAGCTGAAGCTGGCGGGCGCCGACCCGCTGGTACTGGAGGCGGCGGACGGCTCCGTCCGCCGCGCCCGCAGCCTCGGCCTGCGGGCGATCAACACCCAGAGCCTGCGGACGCTGGCGCTGCGCGGGCTCACCGGACGGCTGCGCGAGGCCCAGGAGGCGCTGCTGGACGAACTCGGACCGGCGGCGGACGCCCACCCCGACCGCGACGACATCGCCGCGACGATCCTGGACGCCGTCCGGCGGGGCCTCGGCCGCGGCCACTTCGCCGGACTCCCCCTGCGGGACGGCGCCGGAGCAAAGGACAAGCCCGCCGAGTACATCGTGGTCAGGCAGCACGTCCTGGAGCGGATCCTCGCCGACCACGCGGCGTCCCTCGGCGTCGAGGTCCGGACCGGCCACGAGGTGACCGACGTCGTCGACGAGGGCACGGCCGTGCGCGCGGCGCTCGCCGACGGCACCTCCCTCACCGCCGCGTACCTGGTCGGATGCGACGGCGGCCGCAGCACGGTCCGCAAGCGGTCGGGCATCGCGTTCCCCGGCACCGCGCCGACGATGACGGGCCGGGTCGCGATCGCCGAGCTGGCCGAACCGGTCGCCTCGTCCATGCGGCATCCGGGCGGAGTGCTCAGCACCTCACTGGTGGTGGGGGAGATCCTCATCGCCGAGTTCGACGGCGGCCCCGGCGACCGCGCCGCGCCCGTGACCGCGACGGAGATCCAGGACAGCGCCCGCCGGGTGACCGGCCAGGACGTGACCGTCACGGAGATGGAGACGGGGATCCGCTTCAGCGACAACACCCGGCAGGCCGAGACGTACCGGCGCGGCCGCATCCTCCTGGCGGGCGACGCCGCGCACGTCCACTCCCCGGTCGGCGGCCAGGGCCTCAACCTCGGCTTGCAGGACGCGGCCAACCTCGGCTGGAAACTCGCCCTGGCGGCCACCGGCCGCGCCCCGGACGACCTGCTCGACACCTACACCACCGAACGCCACCCCGTCGGCGCACGCGTCCTGAACGACACTCGCGCCCAGACGGCACTCCTGTTCCCCGGCCCACAGACAGAGGCGCTACGGGACGTGCTGGCCGAAGTCCTGGAATTCCCAGAGGTGCGCCGGCACTTCGTCGACCGGATGAACGGCCTGAACATCGACCACGCCCCGGACGCGCCCCACCCCCTGACCGGCCGTTTCATCCCCATCCTGCCCCCGGACAGCCCAATCGCGGCGGCCCTGAAAGAAGGCCGAGGCGTCCTAGCAGGCCCGGGCAACGCCCAGGGCTTCACCGACCGCGTACAAGCGATCGGAACCCCCCTCCCCGGCACGACAACAGCCCTCATCCGTCCCGACGGCTACATAGCCTGGGCCTCCAACAACGAAGACCCCCAAGCCCAAACCAAAGCCCTGTCCACCTGGTTCGGCCCAAGAACCCCAACCCCCCAGCCGACCAACTGACCCCTCCCACAAGCACGGGTGGCCTCGCCCCTCCCGAGGCCACCCGCCACAAGCAAGTCATACAGAACTGAACCTGTCTCCTGGCCTCTGGGACTCGTCGATCCTCAGCATCGGCGTGCCCACCAGGCGCCTTCGGATGGGCCAGGGGAGCATCCGGCGCGCAAGAGCTTCTGTGCAGGCGCCGGGCTAGAGGTCATGGTGCGGGGTGGGGGCGGCGACGATCAGGGGTGGAGGGTCGCGGGGGACTCTGGTCGCGAGCCACTCGGTGGCGTAGGCGGCGATCAGGCGCGTTGTCCCCGGGAGGAGGCCGTACCGGGCCATCGCGTGCGCGTAGGCCCGGTGCGCCTGCTCGGCCTTCGCGTGCTCCTCGGCGAGTTCAGCCGTGGTGGCCGCGAGGGCGCGTGCGAGTTGCTCCACGGTCGGGGTCCTGGCGCCGCGCGGGCTGCGGTCGGGCATGGCGTGCCTTCCTGAAGTGGCGACGGCGGCTTTCCAGCAGGACGCCCAGGAACCCGCCGACCGCTCCGCAGGCGGCTCCGAACACCACCATGCTCATGGCCATGCGCATAAGTTCCCCGGACGAGATCACGGCCGCACCGCGTGGCCGAGTTCGAGCGCGATCGCGTGCGCGACACCGTCACAGTCGTCCACGCTCCCGATGAGCGAGCCGTCCGACGCCCAGGCGAACCACGCCGCCCCGAACGCGTCCACGGCCGTGACCTCCACCGAACGCCTCAGCGACCCGAGCCTGATGACGTTCAGCGCCGTGTCCCCGTCCAGCCGGACGACCCCGCAGGCCAGATCCGGCCGCCGGGACACCGCCCGATCAAGCCCGGCGATGTGACCGCGCAACCGCTCGCGCTCCATCCCCGACCATTCGGGCGTTTTATCAAAGACATCCATTTTTGCCCCTCCCAGGGCATCGGCAATGGAACTCTTTCACCACCCAGGGTGACCCCCCAGAGCTAGGCTCGCTACGTTCCGGAACGCCTCGCAACACAAGGGAGGGAACATGCACGCTCGGGATTCACTTGACTCGGCAGGTTCGATCTGGCATCTCATAGCGGTTCACCTACGCCGCTACAGAGAAATGCACAATATGTCCGGCCAGGCGCTTGCCGACCTCCTCGGGTGCGACCGTTCCACTGTTTCCCGCTACGAGTCCAACCGGCTGAAGATCAGACGCGAGCACGCGGAGATCATTGATCGAACCTGGGGTACGAAGGGCATGTTCACGGACCTGATCGGCTTCGCCGAGCGTGCGGACGAGGGCGACTGGCTCATGGAGCTGTCGGAGTACGAAGCGCGCGCCACACGCATCCGGATATGGGAGGCATCTGTGGTCCCTGGACTGCTCCAGACACCGGACTACGCCCGTGCCGCACTGACCGCCGGGACCGAGGACGACCCGGCGGCTGCGCTTGAGCGGCGGCTGGCCCGGCAGACGGCCGTGTTCGAGAAGATGAAGCCTCCGCGAGTGACCGCGTTCCTGAGCTGGGTCACTCTGGCTCAACAGGTCGGCTCCGCCGAGGTGATGCGCGGGCAGATCGCCCATCTACTCAAGCTGACCGAACTTCCGCTCGTCACTCTCCGGATAGTGGAGCGTCAAGCCGGCGCGCACCCAGGCCTGAACGGCTCATTCAAGCTTCTTACGGTTGACCATCGCGATCTCGCGTATACCGAGGCAGCGACCCGGGGCCGGTTCCTGACGGACCCTTTCGACGTCCAGGAGGTCTCAGTAAGGTACGACTGGATCAGCGACATAGCCGCCCCGGTCGACGCATCTCGGTCCATCCTGGAAGCTGAACTGGAGAAGTACTGATGAGCATTTGGCGCAAGTCCAGCCACAGTGGGACCACGGGCAACTCTGACTGCGTGGAGGTGGCCGACCTCGTCGGCAACATCGGCGTCCGCGACAGCAAAGACCCTCACGGACCCACGCTCGCCCTACCCACCGCCAGCTTCCACGACCTGATCACCCGCATCAAGCACGGAGCACACGACACCCCCTGAGCAGCAGCGGTCCCGCACTCAACTCATCCCCCTAGAGCGAGGGCGCATGGAAAAGATCCAATGGCGCAAGTCGAGTCACAGCGGCTCAGGTGCGCAGTCTGACTGCGTGGAGGTTGCGAACCTCGCCGGAAACATCGGCGTTCGCGACAGCAAGGACCCTCACGGACCCACGATCGCGCTCCCCGCTGCGGGCTTTCGGGACCTGGTGGGGTGGATCAAGCGTGGGACGTACGACCTGAGCTGAACTTGGCGTCTTGACTCTGAGAATCCCAACCAGGACGTCAAGCCGCTGGTGTGGGCGTCCCGGGCCTCTTCGTCGGTGGGCCTGGCGTGCGGGCTTGGCGGCCGAGACCGGCAGGACGGCCGCCAGGACGGGGACCAGGTCAGGGACGGCGCCGAGCGGCTGGGGTGGCCTGGCTCCGGTGTCCTAGTTGACGGCTTGGAGGAGGTAGAGGGCGGCCAGCCCGGTGGCGAGGGCGCCGAGGGTGAGCCGGAGGCCGGTCTCGGGGAGGTGGGGCTGGAGCCGTGCGCCGATGTAGCCGCCGACCAGTCCGCCCAGGCCGCAGGTCAGTCCGAGGGACCAGTCGGGCGCGATGGTGCCGTGGGCGGTGAGGGAGAGCGCGGCGTAGGTGGCCGCACCGGTCAGCGAGGTGAGGAAGGTGGAGGCCAGGGCGGCGGGGGCGACTTGGGAGACGGGCATGCCCCGGCCGACGAGGATGGGCCCGATGATGGAGCCGCCGCCGATGCCGTAGATGCCTCCGACGACGCCCACGGCGAGCGAAAGCGTGCCGACGAAGCGCGTGGACGGGGCGCCGGCCGGGACGCGGGGGTCGGGCGGGCGCAGGGTGCGAGCGCACAACCACAGGCCCAGCGGCAGCAACAGCAGGCCGACCAGGACGCGGAAGACGGTGGCGCCAGGGACGGCGAAGACCCGGATGACCGCTCCGGCGACGACGCCGGGCAGAGTACCGGCGATCAGCAGCCGGGTCAGCGGGCCGCCCAGGTGTCCCTGGCGGTGGTGGCGGGCCAGCGCGCCGGGACCCGCGACGACGTTGAACAGCAGGTTCGTCGGGGTGACCGCGGGGCTGGCGACGTGCAGCAGGCTGAGCTGGACCGGCAGCAGGAACACCGCTCCCGACACGCCGACCGGTGCGGTCACCACGGCGATCAGCGCGCCGGCCGCGAACCCGAACAGCTCCGCTTGCCCGGTCACGTCCTCGACTCCGCCGCCATCCGCCATAGCCTGCCTTACCGGACATTCAGCGCGGACGGCAGACCCCCACCGGCGGCGAGCCACGGTTCGCCAACGGAGCCCTGGCCGGACAGGGCGCGGCTGGGGCGATGGGCCACCAACGCCCACCAGCGCAGGGCTTCGGCGATCGCGCCGGGCCATAGTTGCTCGTGTTCCGAACGTGCGATTGCCGCGCTCAGTGCGTTCGAGGCGTGCGGGAGGTTCGTGCCAGGGGCGTGTTCATCTAGGGCGGCGGGCGTCCAGTTCCTTTTGCCATAGGAGGTCGGTCAGGCGTTCTATGCCGGTGGCCAGGTGGCGGCGGTACGTCGTCATCGGCAGGCCCAGGAGTTCGGCCGCGAGTTGCTGGGTTCCGGCGGGGCGCAGGTAGGTGTGGTGCAGTGCGCGGAAGGCCCGCCGGTCGCGGGGGGACGCCTCCAGGCGGGCGGCGCCGTCGTGGAGGGCGTCGCGGAGGGCGGCGGTGCGCTCGGACGCGTCGCCGGGCGGGCCCGCCAGGCTCGTCCGGAGCAGGGCGGAGCCGCGCAGGCCGCCGGCTCGGCCGAGGCCGCGCAGGGCGGTCCGGACGGCCTCGGCGAACTCTTCCCGGTCCAGGAGCGGGTCGCCCGGCGGCGGGCCGGTCTCCCGGTCGGCCATGAGCGACATCCAGGCGAGGGGCGGGACGAGGCGCCAGTCGTGGCCGTACACGCCGTAGCGGTGGCCGCCGGACTCGACGGCGGCGGACGGGATCGGGTGGTAGTCGAGGTGGCGGCAGCCGTCCGCCCAGAAGCCCGGGTCGCGGAAGGTGAGGAACGTCCAGGCGAGGAAGGGCGTGGACAGGTACGACCGGGAGAACTGCAAGGTGATGAAGGTCTGGACGCGGGAGATGTCCTGGTAGGAGTCCCGGTCCATCCAGAAGCGGACGAGCCGGGCGGTCTCCGGTCCGCTCAGCCCGCCGTTGCGGTCCACGTGCGCGGCGACGGCGGCGGCGAGGGGGTCGGCGCGCCGGTCGCGGTCGTCCATCTCCTCGATCGAGAGCTGGAGCGAGAACCCGGCGGGTTCGCCCTCGGAGTCGCGGACCACCAGGAACCCTCCGGGCCGGCGTCCCGCCCAGTGGTCGAACAGCCGGGCGGACGCGGGTCCCTCGTGCGCCTCGACCCACGACCGCAAGATCGGGTGGTCGCTCTCCGTCGCCGTCGTCGCCTGGAGGGTGTCGGCGTCGGTGCCGCCCGGTCCCATCTTCCCGAGGAAGGGCTTCAGCACGGACCTGTCGCGGTGCAGGTAGGCGAAGTCCAGCAAGAGGTCCTGCCGCTCGGCGGGCGCGGCCCGCTGGAACAGCTCGCGGTAGTGGGCGGCGGCCCGGCGCTGGACGGCGGCGTGCCCGCCCGGGTCCCGCCAGCGCGCCTCGGCGGCGAGGACCTCCCGGACGAGGTCGTGCGGGTAGAGCCCGCGCGGCCCGTGCTCGATGATCGACAGGCCGCGCAGCCAGTCGAACAGCGGCGCGGCGGCGGGCCGGTCGAGCATCGCGGCCAGCAGCGGTTCGGTGAGCCCGAGGACCTGGGCGCAGGCTTCGAGCGCGGCCCGGTGATCGGACGACGGGACGGTGTCCACGAGGCTTCGCAGCAGGGCGGCGATGACGTCGGGCGCGGCCGGGGCGGCGCCCGGACGGCGGTGGACGCGGGCGTCGGCGACCAGGGCCAGGGCCAGCGGATGGCCCCGGGTGAAGTCGAGCGCGGCGTCGCTGCCCGCCTCGGGGAAGCCGCGCGCGGCCAGCATGCGGCGCCCGTCGGCCGGATCGAGGTTGCCCAGCGGCATCGGCTCCAGCAGCTCGCGCCAGCCGGGGTCGGCGCGCCACCCGAGCGACGGCCGCTCCCGCCCGGACAGGACGGCCAGCGCGCCGTCCGGCAGCCGGGGCATCAGCTCCTCGCGCAGCCAGCGGTCCAGCGGCGCGAGCGCCTCCAGCGTGTCGATGAGGAGCAGCAGGTCCGGCACCTCGCCGAGCGCGGCGAGCGGGTCGTCGCCGGGCCCGCGGCCGAGCTGGACGCGCAGCGCCGCGACCACCGCGGACGCCACCGGGGCGAGCTCGCGGCCGTCCAGCCGGACTAGGCGGCGGCCCGCCCGTTCCCCCATCCAGCCGAACTGGTGGAGCAGCGCCGTCTTGCCCACTCCCCCGGGGCCGTGGACGAACACCACGCGCGGCGCGTCCGGGTCGGCCAGGAGGGTCCTGAACCGCGCGAGTTCCCCGTGCCGGCCGACGAAGCCGCGGCGGCGGGCGGTGGCGAGACGGTCGGCGAGCCGCTGACCCATGCGTGGTGGCCCCCCTCGACCACGACAAAGCCTGGCTTTTCACCAGACACCGCCCATCCTTCCGGCATCCGGCCTTACCTGGGAGGGAGGTCAGTCTCACACGCGGGTGCGGGCCCGTCCGATTCCGGACGGGCCCGCACCCCGGGCATGCTCAGACCGTGTCGATGGTGACGTAGTTCAGGCGCACGTCGACCGTGCCGTTGTTCTTGGCGCACGCGGTGTAGTCCCCGGGGCCCTGCCAGTTGGCCCAGCCCGCCTGGGTCTGGGCGCTCCAGGACGTCACCGGGCCGGGCGACCCGCTGCCGGTGACCACGACGCCGGTCTGACCGATGATCTTGAACTTCAGGCCCGGCGTGTTGGCGCTCCCGGTGCCGGTCACCGAGGACTCGGCGTGCGCCGCCACGCACGCCTCGCCGCCCGGGTGGATCCAGATGTTGGAGATCGTGCCGCCGCCGGCGAACGCCGTGCCCGGCAGGGCCACCGCGCCGAGCGCCGCCGCGCCCGCTACCGCCAGCCCGGCCGCGGCGCGCCGTCCCGTCCGCTTCCTGGTCGTGCTCATCGCCTCAGTCCTCTCCACGGCCCCGCCGGGTCTCCCCGATGGGCCGCCGGTCCTCGGCCGTCCGCCCCGCCGGCGTCCGGCCCGTCCTGCGATGCGAGGAAGGTACGGCCGGGCCGCGTCCACATAGGAGCCCGTTCTCCCGCCACTTTCCGTCCGATCCGCGCCCACGGGACGGTCAGGGCCGGAGCACGTACCGGCCGCGCACCCCGCCCTCGGCCACGGCGCGGTGGACGTCGGCGACCCGGTCCAGCGGCACGACCGCGTGAATCCGGGCGGGCAACTCGCCGGACGCGGTACGGGCGAGCAGGCCGTCCAGCCGGGCGCCGTCGGGACGGGAGACCACGACGCGCACGGTGATCCCGCGCTCGGCGGCCGGTGGGGCGCTCGGCTGGACGCCGACGAAGACCCCGCCGTCGCGGACCAGGGCGAGGCCCCGTTCCTGCATCACCGCGGCGTCGGCGACCGCGTCCCAGCCCGGCTCGGCCCGCGCGGTGAACCCGGCGCCGAGACCGCGCACGAACTCGCCGTGCGGATACAGCAATGCGGGGGCGGGGGGCTCGCGCTGCCGCCCCTGCTTCCGTTCCTCGGGCCGTGAACGGCCCTGCGGTACGGGTCGGGGTTGCCCTCGATCTGAGGACCGTGCCGGGTGAAGTGAAGGGGCCCCCGAGTCCTCCGCCCGGGGGCCCCTCCGCCGTGTCCGCCCGCCGTTGCCTGCCGGGTCGCCCCCCGGAGTGGCCCTGTGGCGGACACGCGACCCCGACGCCAGGGTTCACCGGGGGCAGATGAACCCACCCGGCAGCGTCGGAGCCAGCCTGCGCGGGGGCGCCGTCCCCATGCAAGCCGTTCGGATGCGCCTGCCAGCGTCGCGCCGATCTCGAAGGCTCGCGCTGTGCCTACGCGCGAGGCAGGTTCAGCGCCCCGCCGATCACCTCGGCCGCCTGCTCAGCGGTCACGCCGACCTGCTCGCCGTGGTCGGGTTCGCCGTACCAGACGTAGGCCGACCGGCACCGCGACCACAGGACGTACCGGGGCCCGGCGCCGGAGCGGATCAGGTACAGCGTGCTCCCACCGCCCGGACGGCGCGCGTAGACGCCGGAGAACCGCCGCGCCAGCAGGGCCGCCAACTCGTCGAGACGCTCGGCCGATGAAGCGGACGCGGGGGGATCTGCCGCCTTACCCGTCCCCCCGCGCCCACGCTCGAACTCACTCACCCGCGCCACTCTCGGACGTGGGCGCACCCAGGGTCGTCGCCACCGTGAGAGCCGCGTCCACGATGTGGCTCGCCTCCGCGATCGGCTTGCCCCACGACGTGAAGAACCACGCCCGTCCGCCATCGTCCTCACGCGGCCCGCACGTGATCGTGTCCGCAGGCTGCGGCGCACCCTCACAGCACCCCGGAAGGTTCGGGTTGATCACGATCAGGCTGCGCCGCTGAAGAACCGTCTTCAGCCCGTAGACGTGAAGCCTCGACATCAGCGCCCCCAGCCGCGCGTAGGCGTCCGGGTAATTGGTTTGGTCGAGACGCTCGCTCATGGGCGACTCGGCGTCTTGGCTGACTTGGCTCATAACCTAACCTTTCGGGCCGTTTTCGCGTCGTTCACGTTCACAGCTCCGATCCGTCCGTTTCGGAGCAACAACCGCTGTCCGTGACGGACTGTCCAGCCGAACTCACTGGTGGCAAGCTATGGGCGTGTAGGAGCCACAACCCGGAAAGAAAATCCGGGGTCATGCTGCGAAGGGTGGACACCCACCATGGCCGATCGGCCCGACGGTCTGACGCCAGGTCAGCGCGTCGCATGGCACCGTGTTCGGCGCGGTATGTCTCAGACCGTTCTCGCCGGTCTCGTAGACCGCACCGAAGATTGGCTCAGCAAGATCGAGAATGACCGTGCGGTACTCGACCGGCTGTCAGTGATCAGGGCACTCGCCGATGCGCTGGGCGTCTCCGTCCTCGACCTGATCGGAGAGTCCTCCGCGAACGCAGTTGTGCATGAACCCGCAGGCGTCGCCGAGATCCGTGCCGCGCTCATGGACTACCGGCAACTCTCTCCGCTGCTCGCCGCGATCGAAGCCGAGGGCCAAGCGCCCAGGATCGAGCACTTGCGCCGGGACGTCGTTGAGGTCATGGACGCCTACCAGCGGTCGAAGTACGCCCACATGCTCAGACGCGTTCCTGAACTGCTCACCCAGACCCAACTCGCTGCTCGCGAGTACACCGAGGACGACCGGATCACTGCCGAACGCATGGCCGCTCTCGCCGGCCAGTCAGCCGCGATGATCCTCACGAAGCTCGGTCAATCCGATCTGGCGTGGATCGCAGCCCAACGTGGCCTCTCCGCTGCCGAACGGTCAGGGGACCCCGTCGTAATCGGGTCTCTCTTCCGTTCTGCCGTGCACGCGCTCCACACGCACAACCGGTTCAAGGACGCCACGGCCATGGCCCGTCGAGCGGCGGACTACCTACGCCGGGAACACGTTCCCACCGAGCCGAGGATCGTTTCCATCTACGGCTCGTTGCTCCTGCCCGGAGCGGTGGCCGCCGCCCGTGCGGGCGACCGGGGAACGGCAGCGGACTACCTAGACGAAGCCGAGGGCATGGCCGCGTTGATCGGCTCGGACTCCAACCGGCTTTGGACCGCGTTCGGACCGACCAACGTGCGCATTCATCGAGTGACCACGGCTATGGCCCTGGGAGATGTACAGGTCGCGCTGGATCTCATCCCCGGCATCGATACCACGGGGCTGCCGACCGAACGCCGCGTTCGCCACTCGCTCGAAGTCGTCAACGCCTATCACGCCCGGAACAAGGTCGGCCGGGCGATCGATGAGCTTCTCACCGCCGAACGTCGAGCACCCGAACAGGTCCATGAGCACGTCATGAGCCGCCAACTCGTCCTCAGTCTCCGAGCCACCACGCTGGGCAAGCGGAGCCGCAGCCTCGCGAGCCTTGCTCGCCGGATGAGGCTGATATAGCCGCATCTCATACAGTCGTCCTGTGACTACAGATCCAGCAGAGAGCTTCGCCACGCCCCGCGCTGCCGCCGGTGTCCTGTTCTTCGACCAGGCGGACAACGTCCTGTTGGTCGTCCCGTCGTACAAGAACTACCGGGACATCCCAGGCGGATACATCGAGCGTGGCGAGACGCCGAAGGAGGCTGCCGCTCGCGAGGTTGAAGAGGAACTCGGCATCACTCCGCCGATCGGACGGCTCTTGGTCACCGACTGGGCACCCAACCAGACCGAGGGAGACAAGGTGCTGTTCCTCTTCGACGGAGGAACGCTGACGCCGGAGTATCTCGACCGGATCCAGCTTGACCCCGCCGAACTCACCTCCTACGAGTTCCACGAGGTGGTCAAAGTCCACGAACTGACCATCACCCGACTCGCGCGCAGGATCGTGCACGGCCACGAAGCCCGCGCGGACGGATCAACCCGCTACCTCGAACACGGCAAGCTGACCGGCTGAACTACCACGACACCAGACCAAGGGGCGGGGCGCATCGTTGCGCGGCCCGTCCCGTCTCGGCAAGCACGAACTGTGCCGTCTTGGTCAGTCGTTACGCCAGACGGGTTCGAGGAGGTCGGGGTTGAAGGCCGCCCGCCCCTTGCCCGCCGGATGAACGATCACCGCGCGAAAAGCTTCCCGCATGTACGTCCGCTTCACGGAGATTGGAAGGCCGCCGTCCGCTTCAGCCAGATACCAACGCCCGGTTCTTCTCAGTGCGTAGACGGTTGATCTCCTCTTCCAAACCGGGGAGAAGATCGAAATAGGTCTCAGCCGTCATCTTCCGCGCCGCGAACCGCCGAGACGCCTGGTCTCGATTCTCCACCGCTTGTTTCAGTTCGTCATCCTTCGACCAAAGGGGCGCCTCATTCAGGGTAGTCACGCGCCGTTGTTCCAGCTTGGAGAACACGGCCTCTGAGAGGAACTCGTCCACCTTGTCGCCACGTCGTCCAATGCCACCACAGCCACCAGCAGCCTTGTCCGGGCAGTAGTAGATGTGCCCCCTCTTACCCTTGGTGGCGCCAACCCGCAGCGGCACGTTACACATCGCGCCAGACCGGTTCGAGGAGATCGGGTTGAAGGCCGCACGGTCCTTGGCCGCCGGTTTCGGGTCGGGGCGTTCGCGTGGGGGTCGGGTGTCGTAGGGTTTGGGGTGTGGACGGTTCGTCCGCCTCCCTTGGGGGCGGGCGTCGTAAGAGGGAACCCGGTGCGAATCCGGGACTGCCCCGCAGCGGTGAGTGGGAACGACCGCCGTCACCACGCACTGGGCCGCACGGCCTGGGAAGCGACGGCCAGTAGGACGCTTCGCGACGAAGCGGCGCCCGCGAGTCCGAAGACCTGCCGCCACCCGCGCGCCGGCCGGCGCGCGGCGGTCTGCGGCCTCGCGGGAGGGCTCGCGGCGCGCACGGCGTGCTTGGGCACGGGCGTGCGCCGTGCCGTCCGCTCGCGGGTCCGCCTGTGGCTCAGCGAGGGAAGCTGCCATGAACACGACGATCCTCGGGTATCCGCGCATCGGTCCGCGCCGCGAACTGAAGGTCGCGACGGAGGACCACTGGGCGGGACGCGCCGACGACGCGGCCCTGCTGGAGACCGGGGCCCGGCTGAGGGCCCAGGTGTGGACGACGCTCCGCGACGCCGGGCTCGACGGGATCCCGTCGAACACGTTCTCCTTCTACGACCAGGTCCTCGACACCAGCGTCCTGGTCGACGCGGTCCCCGCGCGGTACCGGCACCTGTCGGGGCTCGACCGCTACTTCGCGATGGCGCGCGGCGTCCAGGACGTCCCCGCGCTGGAGATGACCAAGTGGTTCGACACCAACTATCACTACATCGTCCCTGAAATCGGGCCGGACACTCGGTTCCGGCTGGCCGAGGGGTCGGCGTCCAAGCCGCTGGTGGAGTACCGGGAGGCGAAGGCGCTGGGGGTGGACACGCGTCCGGTCCTCGTCGGGCCGCTGACGTACCTGCTGCTCGCCAAGCCCGCGCCGGGCGCGCCCGCCGGGTTCCGGCCGCTCGACCTGCTCGACGGGCTCGTCGACGTGTACGCCGAGCTGCTCGAACGGCTCAGCGGCGCGGGCGCCAGCTGGGTACAGCTCGACGAGCCCGCGCTCGTCGCGGACCGGTCCGCGGAGGAGATCGAGGCGCTCGGCCGCGCGTACGCGCGGCTCTCGGGGCTGACGAGCCGGCCCCGCCTGCTCGTCGCCACCTACTTCGGGTCGGTCGGCGCGGACGCCCTGCGCGTCCTCGCGGGCACCGGCGTCGAGGGCATCGGCCTGGACCTCGTCGCGGGCCCCGGGAACCTGGACGTGCTCGCGTCGGTCGGCGGGGTACCGCGCAAGACCGTTGTGGCGGGCGTGGTGGACGGGCGGAACGTCTGGCGCGCCGACGCGCGCCGGGCGAAGGCCGCCTGCGCGGCGCTGCTCGGGCTGGCCGACCGGGTCGTGGTCGGCACGTCGTGCTCGCTGCAGCACGTACCGCTCGACCTGGAGGCCGAGACGTCCCTTGACCCGTCGGTGCGAGAGCGGCTCGCGTTCGCCCGGCAGAAGGTGGACGAGGTCGTCGCGCTGGGGCGGGCCCTGAACACGGACGTCCGCACCACCCCTGAAGGTCCTGCCCCCTCTGCGGGGATCGACCATCGCGTGCGCGCGCGCCTGGACATGCTCGGGGACGCGCACCGCGGCGACCGCGCGACCCGGTTCGCCGTGCAACGCGCCGCGCTGGGCCTCCCCGACCTCGCCACGACCACGATCGGGTCGTTCCCGCAGACGCGGGAGATCCGCCGCGCGCGCGCCGACCACCGGGCCGGACGCATCTCCGGCGAGGTCTACACCGGCCTGATGCAGGACGAGATCGCCAGGGTCATCGCCTTCCAGGAGAAACTCGGGCTGGACGTACTGGTGCACGGTGAGCCCGAGCGCAACGACATGGTCCAGTACTTCGCCGAGCAGCTCGACGGGTTCGCGGCGACCGAGCACGGGTGGGTGCAGTCCTACGGGTCGCGGTACGTCCGGCCCCCGATCCTGCACAGCGACGTCGCGCGGCCCCGGCCGATGACGGTGCGGTGGGCCACGTACGCGCAGTCGCTGACGGACCGTCCGGTGAAGGGCATGCTCACGGGGCCGGTGACGATGCTCGCGTGGTCGTTCGTCCGCGACGACCAGCCGCTCGCCGACACCGCCCGGCAGGTCGCCCTGGCGCTGCGCGACGAGATCGGCGACCTGGAGTCGGCGGGCATCCGGATCATCCAGGTGGACGAGCCGGCGCTGCGCGAGCTGCTGCCGCTCCGGTCGGGCGGCCACGCGGCCTACCTCGCCTGGGCGGTGGCCGCGTTCCGGCTGGCCACCTCGGGCGTCGCCGACTCCACGCAGATCCACACGCACATGTGCTACTCGGAGTTCGGTGAGATCATCGAGGCGATCGGCGCGCTGGACGCGGACGTCACCAGCGTGGAGGCGGCGCGTTCGCACATGGAACTGGTCGCCGACCTCCGCGCGGCGGGCTACGCCAACGGCATCGGCCCCGGCGTGTACGACATCCACTCCCCGCGCGTCCCGTCGGTCGAGGAGATGGAAGAGAACCTGCGCCGCGCGCTCCAGGCCGTCGAGCCCTCCAGGCTGTGGGTGAACCCCGACTGCGGCCTGAAGACCCGCGCCTACCCGGAAACGGAGGCGTCCCTACGCACCATGGTCGAAGCCGCCCACCGCGTCCGCCAAGCCTAAAGACGTGGCCCCCCGTGCCCGGCCGAACCCCCCAAGGCCGGGCACGGCAGCCTCAACAACGCCCCAACCTGTCACGCGAGCGCGCGACCTGACCGGCGGGGGCGAAGCCGGAGGCGAGCACCCGCCCAACCGCGCAATACGGTCCAGTGCCCATCTCACAACGGCCTCAGCGATCACGCGAGCGCGCGACCTGACCGGCGGGGCAATGCCGAAGGCGAGCCCCGCCGGGAAGATCGCGAAGCGATTCGCGCTCGCACAAGCCCGGTCACGAAGCGAGCGCAAGCGAGCGAAGTGGGCCGGGGTTGCAATGAACACCGGTCACGAAGCGAGCGCTAGCGAGCGAAGTGGGCCGGGGTTGCAATCAACACAGCAACGCGGCCCTTCTCGCCCGCGGCCCAGCAGCCGCCGTCGTCCGCGCAGTCGACGGTGTCGAAGCTTCCGGTGTCGAACCGGGTCCACGACCGGCCGCCGTCGAGGGTGGCGTCGCTGCCCGTCGGGCCCACCGCGAGCGCCACCGGGCCCGCGTACACCGGCCATACGACCCCGGAGCGGTACTCGGCGGGCGGACGGGGCGCGGCGCGCCACGTCCGGCCGCCGTCGCTGGTCGTCGCGGCGGCCGTCGGGGACGGCTGGCCCGGCCGGTAGTCACCGCCGACCGCGATGCCGTGCCGGGAGTCGCGGAACGCCACCCCGAACACGCCCTGGGACGAGCCGCTGGGCAGCGGCGTGTCCGCGACGGTCCAGGTGCGGCCGCGGTCGCGCGAGTGGAACACGCGTGCTCGCGACCCGCCGCCGGTCGCGAGCCACACGTCCCGCGACCCGTGGCTCACCAGGCACTGCCCGCTGGCCGCGAACGCGGACTCGCCCTCCAGCGCCGCGGGCATCCCCGCGCCGGGCAGCACCCGCCAGCTCCGCCCGCCGTCGGCGGTGGCGATGAGCCGGAAGCGCCCGTCCACCGGGTCGCTGACGGCGAGCCCGCGGCGGGAGTCGAAGAACGTCACGCAGTCGTAGAACGCCTTGGGCTCGGTGTTCTTGAAGCCGAGCGTCCAGGTGCGGCCGCCGTCGGAGGTCCGGTAGACGCGGGACGCCTCGCCCTCGCCGATGGCCAGCACCACGGCGCGCTTCGCGTCGAACGCCTCGATGTCGCGCAGTTCCAGGCCCGCCGCGTCGGGCGGCCCGACCTTCTGCCAGTTCCGCCCCGCGTCGGTCGTCCGCAGGACGGTCCCGCCGCTGCCCGCGGCCCAGGCGACCGTCCGGCCGACGGCGGCGAGCCCGCGCAGCCGCGCGTCGGACCCGGTGGGCGTGAGCCGCCACGCGGGCCGGGCCGCCGGGGCCCGTTCCGGGGCCTGCGCGCTCGCGGTGCCCGGCGCCATCAGGGACGCCGTGACCACCGCGCCGCAGATTCCGGCGAACGACACTTTCCGCACCATTGCGAGCATCGCTGTCATGCCCCGCAAGCTAACGAACGAAGATCACCACGTCCAGCCCCCAAAACCCGGACGACCGGTGGCCCTCCGTCAGCGGACCCCGGCCCGCCTCCCCCCGCCGCGCGGCGTGTACGACCCGGGTTTGACCAAGGTGGCCGTCGGTCATCCTCCGGGGCGATGCGATGCCGCCCGCGTCGTCCCATGATGCGCAGTACGCGGAACAACACTGCACGGACAACGCCGCACGGATCGAGGGAGGATCATGCACCGGATACTGGCGGTGGCCCTGGCGGGGACCATGGGAGCGGCACCGCTCGCGGTCACCGCGGGGGCAGGGGCGGAGACGGGAAGCGCGGCGAGAACGGGAGCCGCCGGGGACGATCCGGTCGCGGCCGTCCGGATCGATCCACCGGCGTGGCGGCCGTGCGGGGAGCACGGGGCCGAGTGCGGGTCGGTCCGGGTACCGCTCGACTGGAGCCGCCCGCGCGGACGGCGGATCACGCTGGCGGTGAGCCGGCTCCGGGCCGCCGCCCCGTCCCGCCGGATCGGCGCGGTGTTCTTCAACCCCGGCGGCCCCGGCGGGAAGGCGATGGCGATCGTGCGGGACGTCCCCGGTGTCTTCCCCGAGGAGTTGCGGAACCGGTTCGACGTCATCGGCCTCGATCCGCGCGGCGTCGGCGCGAGCGTCCCCGCGATCGCCTGCGAGAAGCCCACGCTCGACCCGCGGATCGGGCAGTTCCCGCGGACCGCGGCGCAGTACCGGCGGCTCGTCTCCTATAACCGCGAGGTCGGCGCGGGGTGCCGCCGCGCGACCGGCCCGCTGATCGACCACGTCGACACCGTCAGCGCGGCGCGCGACGTCGAGGCCGTCCGGGTCGCGCTCGGCGGCGGGAAGCTGAACTGGCTGGGACTGTCGTACGGCACCCTGCTCGGCGCCACCTACGCCGAGCTGTACCCGCACCGGGTGAGGGCCGCGGTCCTGGACGGCGCGGTGGACCACTCCCTCCGGCCCCGGCGCATGGTCGCCGACGAGGCCGCGGCCACCGAGGAGGCGTTCGCCCGGTTCGCCCGCTGGTGCGACGCCGACCGGGCCTGCGCGATGCACGGGCGGGACGTGCGGGCCGAGTACCGCGCGCTGCTGGCCCGCGCGCGCCGGCATCCGGTCCCGGCGAAGGGACATCCGGAGGGCGTCACCGCCGAGCAGATCGGCTACGGCGTCTACTCCCTGCTCACGGTGCCCGCCCAGACACGGGTGCGGCTGGCCGGGGCGCTGGCCGGCGCGACCGCGGCGGTCCCCGACGCGGCGGGCTTCGCCGAGCCGGTGGACAGCTCGCCCGCCTACCGGGCCATCACCTGCCACGACTTCCCGTCCGACGTCCGCGGTCCCGCCGACCTCGCCGCCCGCGAGCGGGAGGCGAACCGGGTCGCGCCGACCACCGGCGGCTACGTCGAGGGCTGGGACGTGCAGGCCGGATGCATCGGCTGGCCCGTCCGCGCCGCGAACCCGTGGGGGCCGACGCCGGTGCGCGGCGCGCCGCCGCTGCTGGTCGTCAGCGGTGAGAACGACCCGGCCACGCCGTACCCGTGGGGCGTCGGGCTGGCCCGGCAGATCCAGGGCTCGCGGCTGCTGTCCTGGCGCGGCACCGGGCACACCGCCTACCTCAACGACGAGGCCGTGCGGGGCCAGGAGATCCGGTATCTGATCGATCCGAATTCACCGTTGGGGACGGTCCGCGGGTAAGGGCGAGGTCACCGCCGCAGCCAGCATGAGCTGCCCCGCCCAAGGCCCCGCCGCCCGCATCTTTGCGCAGGTCACAGGGTATTGCTACGCACTGTGAGCAACCAGAAGCGCATTGAGATCGCCTGGCCTGGAGTGGGCGTTACCGTAACCGCCGACCTCGACGACCGTAACGCCGTCCTGGCGCAGGCGGTCTGGGACGCCCTGCCGTACCGGAGTCTCCAGGGCCACGCTCTGGTGGCAGGGCACCACCTCTACCACGTCGCCCCGATTCACGACATCCTGCACCTGCCCGCCGCGTACCGGGTCGACCGCCGGACGGTCCCGGACGGCACCGTGTTCGCCTCCCGCCTCCAGCACCTCGGGCTGAAGTACGGCCCGCTGACCGAGCCCATGACCGCGACGCCCATCGGCCAGGTCGCCGACGCGGACATCGACGCGCTCACCGACGCCGGGCGCGCGGTGTGGGAGTCGGTCTACACCTCCAAGAAGCCGCTGGTCGTCGAGGTGCGCCGCGCGGGCGAGACGAGCGGGCACCGCCTGCCGCGGCTCACCGCCGCCGACCCCGCGACCAACGCCCTCGTCGAGGACGTGTACGCCGAGACCGCGCGGATCTGGCTGGAGCCGCCGGAGGAGCTCGTCGACCTGCACGACGGGCGCATCAGGTCCGGCGCGGGCAGCTACGGCACGGTCCTGACGACGCTGCTGTTCGTCAACGGCGAGACGAGACCGCTCGGCTACAACTCCTACAGCGGCCTGGTGCGGGCCGCGCACGAGGGCATGCCGATGGAGTCCCTGCGGCACATGGCGCGGACGGTCGTCGGCGTCCCGGCGGAGTTCCTCGCCTACTGCGGCCTGGAACGGCTGGGCGCGTTCACCGAGCGGGTCCTCGACCGGCTGGAGCACCTGGACGTCCGGGACGACTTCGTCGCGCTCATGGCCCACATGGCGCTGTACCTCAACTGCCTGGGCGGATGGAACCTGCACCTGTTCCCCTGGCAGGTCGGCGACCATCTCCGCCAGCCCGAGGCGGCCCAGTGACCAGAGCGGGCACCGGACCGAAGGGGACGGCGCTGACCAGCGCCGACGCGGCCGTGATCGGCGGCGGGGTCATCGGGCTGTCGGTCGCCTGCCACCTCGCCGAGGCGGGCGTCGGCACCGTCCTGCTGGAACGGGACGAGCTGGGCTCCGGCGCGTCCCGGGCCACCGCGGACATGGTGCGGACGTTCTTCCCCGGCAACCCCGTCAGCTCGGCGATGGCCGTGCGGAGCCTCGCGGTGTACCGGTCCTTCGAGGCGCGGACCGGGGTGGCGCTGCCGCTGCGGCGGGTCGGCTACCTCGTCGTGTACACCACCCGCGAGCAGATCGCGGCGTTCGAGGCCGACCTGCCCGCCCAGCGCGCCGCCGGGGTGGACGTCGCGCTGGTCGGCGCGGCCGAGGCCCGGCGGCGCAACCCGCTGCTCGGCGGCCTGGACGTGCTGGCCGCGGCGTGGTCGCCGGACGCGTACGTGTCGGACACCGCCGCGATCGTCGGCGGCTTCGCGGCGGCGGCCCGGCGGGCGGGCGCGCGGCTGCTGACCGGGCGTCCCGTCACCGCGGTCGACACGACCGCCGGGCGGCTGGACACCCCGGCGGGCCCGGTGCGGGCGGGCGCCGTCATCTGCGCCGCCGGAGCCTGGTCGGCGCCGCTCGCCCGCTCGGCCGGGGTGGACCTGCCGTTCACCGAGCCGGTCGAGCAGGAGCTGCTGACCACCGGCGACCCGCCGCCCGGCGTCGTCGTGCCCGGCATCCCGATGACGCTCGTGGCGGCGAGCGGCCTGCTCGTCCGCAAGCGCGGGAACGGGCTGCTCGTCGGCATGGGCTATCCGGGCCCCGAGCGGGACGGCTGGCGGGCGCGGGTGCGCGAGCGGCTCGACGCCACGTACCCGGCGCTGGCGGGGGTGGAGCTGCGGACGGCCTTCACCGGCGTCCGCGACGCCAGCCCCGACCGGACGGCGTTCATCGGCCGGCTGCCCGGCGCGACGCCGTTCCTGTACGCCGCCGGGTTCTCCGGGCACGGCTTGTGCACCGCCCCCGCGGCGGGTGAGCTGGTACGCGACCTGTACTTCGGCCGGGAGCCGGAGGTCGACGCCCGGCGCCTGGCCGCCGGACCGGAAAGGGTGTGAGGTGCGTGGAACCCGCACGTTTCGTCCTGGAGCCCGCCCCCGTGGACGTGCACGCCGAGAGCGCGCGGCTGCGGGAGGCCGGGCCCATCGTGCCGGTGGAGGTGGAGGGCGTGCGCGCCTGGGCGGTCACCCGGTACGCGACGCTGGAGACCGTCCTCACCCATCCGGATCTGTCCCGTGACATCCGGCACTGGGCGCTGGAGGGCCGCCGGTGCCTGCGGCCGGACGGGTCGCTCGCCCGGATCGTCGCGGTCTCCACGATGCTCAACGCCGAGGGGGACGAGCACCGGCGGCTGCGCGGCCCGCTGACCCGGGTCTTCTCGCCCCGCCGGGTGGGCGTCCTGCGCCCGCGGGTCGAGGAGATCACCGCGCGGCTGGTCGGCCGGCTGGCCTCCATCCCCGCCGGCCCGGACGACCCGGTCGACCTGCGCGCGGAGTTCGCCCACCCGCTGCCCTTCGAGGTCATCTCCGACCTCCTGGGGATCCCGCCCGAGCGGCGGGACGAGCTGTACGAGCTGGACCGCGTCAACACCACGACCCGCGACGACGACGCCACGGTCGCCCGTGCCCGCGCCGCGCAGGACGACCTGCTCGGCGAGGTCGTCGCCGAGCGCCGTCGCGCCCCCGCCGACGACCTGATCAGCGTGCTGGTCGGCCAGGAGGGCGAGGCGCTCACGACCCGGGAGGTGCTCGACACCGTCGAGGAGGTGTTCGTCGCCGGGCACGTCACCACGGTCAACCTCATCACCAACGCCACCCGCCTGCTCCTGACCGTGCCCGGTCAGCTCGACCTGATCCGGTCCGGTGCGCGGCCGTGGAGCGCCGCCGTCGAGGAGGCCCTCCGCCTGGAGTCGCCGATCCGCCACTTCCCCATGCGCTACGCCGTCCGGGACGTGCGCATCGACGGTGTGCTGATCCGCAAAGGGGAAGCGGTCCTCGGCTGCCACGCCTCGGCCGGACGCGACCCGGGCCGGTACGGCGACCGAGCCGCCCGGTTCGACGTCGCCGCCGAGACGGAGACGCACCTGTCCTTCGGCCTGGGCCGCCATTTCTGCCTGGGCGCGCCCCTGGGCCGCCTGCAAGGGGAAGTGGCGCTGGACGCGCTGTTCACGGCGTTCCCCGACATGGCGCTCGCCGCGCCGCCGGAGGATTTACGGAACCTGAACACCGTCGTCGCCCTCAGCACCCGGACCCTCCCCGTCCGGCTCGGCCGGAGGGTCCGATGAGCGCCGGGCTCGGCGCGGCCGTCGTCGCCGGGCTCCGCGAGGCCGGGTCGCGCGAGGTGCTGGTCCGCGGAGACCGGCGGCTGACGGGCGAGGAGGTGCTGGCGATGGTGGCGACGGCGACCGCCCGGCTCACGGCGGCGGGCGTCCGGCCCGGCGACACGGTCGCCTGCCTGTACGGATCCGAGCTGGAGTCGCCCATCGGCCGGGTGGTGGCGCTCGCGCTCGGGTTACGGTACGTCCACGTGCTGCGCGGCGTGCCCGTCACGGTGGCGGGCCAGGTCATGCGGACTCTGCGGACGTCGGCGCTGCTGTACGAGCCGTCCCGGGGGGACGAGGTGGCCGCGCTGCTGGAGGCGTGCCCCGTCCCGATCGTCCGGGGTCTGGACGCGGACCTCTTCGGGCCCCCGCGGGAGGGCGTGGTGACCGCGCCGGACCTCGGCGACTCCCCCGAGATCGCCTGGGTCACCTTCAGCAGCGGTTCGACGGGCGAGCGCAAGGCCGTCGCCTACGAGCACCGCGCCGAGGCGGCGCAGTACAGGGTGGCGCGGGCGGTGTTCGGGCGCGAGCGCTGGCGGCTCCTGGTGATCCCCCTCCCCCGCTACCTCCCGGACGTCTTCGTCCTGTGGGCGCTCGCGAGCGGCGGCACCGCGATCCTCGAACCGGACGGGCGGCCGGAACGGCTGGCCGACGTCGCCGAGCGGGAGAACGTCACGCACCTGATGGCGGGCTGCCCGGCCGAGCTGTACGAGCTCGCCGACCATCTGGAGACGCGGCCCGCCGACCCGCCGGACCTGCGGCTGGTGATCTACGGTGGCGCCGGTCCCGTCCCGTCGCGCGGCGCGCGGGCGGCGCGGCGGCTGGGCGCGGTGCTGATGCAGACGTACGGGACCTCCGAGGGCGGCCTGCTGACCTCCCTCGGCCCGCGCGACCACGCGCGCCCGGACCTGCTCGCCTCCGTCGGCCGGGCCGTCCCGGGCGTCGAGCTGCGGATCCGCGGCAAGGACGGCGCGGACCTGCCGAGCGAGGCGGTCGGCGAGATCTGGGTCCGCACCGACCAGCGGATGCGCGGCTACGTGGACGCCGCGATCGGCACCGCCCCCGTCACCGGCGACGGCTGGGTGCGCACCGGCGACCTCGGTCACCTGGATTCGTCCGGATACCTGTTCCTGCTCGGCCGGACGGAGGAGGGCCTTCCGGAGGGCCTCCACTCCCGCCCGATCGAGGACGTCCTCACCGGGCATCCGGCCGTGATGGGCGCGGCGGTGTTCGCCGTCCCCGGTCCCGCCGGGCCGGTGCTGGAGGGCGCCGTCGTCGCCCGCGAGGGACAGCGGCCCGACCTGGACGAGCTGCGCGGGCTCGTCCGTGCCTCCCTCGGCCACGACCATGAGCCCCGCCGCCTCCACCTCGTCGACGAGATCCCGTGCGGCCCGTCCGGCAAACCGAACAAACCCGCCCTGACCTCGCGATTCACCCACCCTTGACCATGTAGCATGTTACATGCGATCATCCGGGTAGAGTGCGGCGCGCGCGAGAAGACGTCCGCGCGCCGCGGCATCATGGCGAGCGGGTGGAGGAACCTCGACGATGACTCGGATGGCCGTTGCCCAGATCGGCGCGCAGGCGGCGCGTCCCGCCGCGAACCTCGTGCGCGTCGAGTCCAAGATCCGGCAGGCCGCCGCCGCGGGGGCCGCGCTGGTCGTGTTCCCCGAATGCGCCCTCACCGGCTACATGCTCGGCAGCCGGGAGGAGGCCGAGGCGGCGGCGCTGCGCGCGGACGGCCCGGAGGTCGCGGCGCTCACCGCGCTGTGCGCGGAGCTCGGCGTCCACGCGGTCGCCGGGCTGCTGGAGCGCGACGGCGGGATGCTCTACAACACGGCCCTGCTCATCGGCCCGGACGGCGTCGCCGGACGGCACCGCAAGCGGCACCTGCCGCACCTCGGCGCGGACCGCTTCACCGACGAGCCCGAGCCCGGCGGCCCCTCGGTGTTCGAGACGCCGTTCGGCGCCGTCGGCATCGAGATCTGCTACGAGGTCCGCTTCCCGGAGGTGGCGCGGACCCTCGCGCTCGCCGGAGCGGACGTCATCGCCGTGCCCACCAACTGGCCCGTCCAGTCCCGCAACCTCGCCGAGCAGTTCACGGCGGTCCGGGCGGCGGAGAACCTGGTCTACCTGCTCGCCGCCAACCGTCCCGACCGCGAGGGGGACGCGGACTTCGTCGGGCTCAGCCGCATCGTCGACCCCTCGGGCAGAGTGCTCGTGACGGCGGGCGAGGACGGCGAGGACCTCCTGGTCGCCGACATCGACGTCGAGCGGGCACGCGACAAGAGCATCGTGTTCGAGGAGGACACCTTCGTCGTCCGCCCGTTCGCCGACCGCCGCCCCGAAACGTACGCGTTGTAAATCGCGGAACCGGCTGTATTCACTGCGCGCTCGCGTGACGGCCGGCCACCCTGAGAAAGGGCCTCGAACTGCACGGCAACGGCCCGGGACATCCGTCCCGGGCCGTTGCCGTTTGTGTTGTTCTTTCTGGTCAGGCGGCTTCCCGGGCGCGGCGGTGGTCCCAGGCTCCGTTCGCCACGATCGCCACCAGCAGGACGACGCCGTAGGCGATCTGGAGTACGAACGACGACACCTGCAGGAAGCTCAGCAGGTTCTGGATCAGGAACAGCGAGGCGCCTCCGGCGGCGGCACCGAGCAGGCCACCGCGTCCGCCGGAGAGGCTGACCCCGCCGAGCGCCACGCCCGCGATGGCGACCAGCGTGTAGGACGGCCCCACCGTCGCGTCGGCGCCGCCGAGAACCGCCGCGATGAGCAGCCCGGCGACACCGGTGATGGCGCCGCCGATCACGTAGGCGGTGAAGCGCGTCCACGCGACCGGGACGCCCGCGGTGTAGGCCGCCCGGTCGTTGCTGCCCGAGGCGCGCAGGTTGCGGGCGAAGGCGGTGCGCAGGACCGCCTGCCACGCCACCGCGAACAGCACGAGGACGAGGAGCACGCCGGCGGTGCCCGCCGCGGACCCGCTCGCCAGGTCGGCGAGCGCGGGCGGCACCGCGCCGCCCGGCGTCGGCATCAGCCGGGTGGCCAGGCCCGTGTACACCAGGTACGTCCCGAGCGTCGCGATGATCGGCGGCACCCGCAGGCCCGTCACCAGCGCGCCGTTGACGGCGCCCGCCAGCGCTCCCGCGCCGACCGCGATCGCGACCAGCAGCGGGACGCTCTCGACCCCGCGCGGCACGACGATGCCGCCGATCAGCACGGAGATCAGCCCGGCGGCGGGCCCGACCGACAGGTCGATCCCGCCGCCGCCGGACATGACGACGGGCGCCTCCGCCATCGCCAGCAGGACGAGCGGCAGCGCGCTCGCGGCGGCGAGCTGCCAGCCGCCCTGGGCGAGGAAGCCGGGGTTCACCACGGCCGTCAGCGCGACGAGCCCGGCCGCCAGCACGACGGCGGGCACGAAGTACGGAACGGTGCGCGCCGGGGCGCGGGTGCGCGCCGCCGCCGGTTCCACGGTCGACGCGGTCATCGCGCCGCCTCCTTTCCCTCGTGCCGTCCCGCGTGTCCGTCCGGCTGGCCGAACATCGCGTGCAGGACGGCGTCGTGGCCGAGCCGGTCGCCGCCGAGGACGGCGAACACCGACCGGTCCCGGAAGACCGCCACCCGGTCGCACACCGCCACCAGCTCATCGATCTCGGTCGAGAGCAGGACGATCGCGACCCCCTCGGCGGCGAGCCCGCGCAGCAGCGCGTACATCTCCACCTTGGTGTTCTGGTCGACGCCCCGGGTGGGGTCGTGCATGACCAGGACCTTCGGTTCCAGGGCGAGCCACCGGCCGACCAGGACCTTCTGCTGGTTGCCGCCGCTCAGCCGCTCCACCGGGCCGTCGGGGTCGGCGGCGGTGACCCGCAGCCGGCGGCCGAACTCGGCGGTGATCTCCCGTGCCCGGCGCCGGGAGTACAGCCCGAACCGCGCGATGCGGGGCAGCACCGCCAGGACGAGGTTGTCGACCACGGGCAGGGAGGCGAACAGCCCCTCCGCCTGCCGGTTGCCGGGCACGAAGACGACGCCGTCGCCGACGGCGCGCCGGTAGCCGCGCACGCGCGCCCAGCCGTCGCCGGTCCGCACGCTCACCTCGCCGGTGGGGCTGTCGCGCAGCCCGGCGAGCACCCGCAGGAACTCGCCGCCGCCGTGCCCCTCCAGCCCCGCCACACCGAAGATCTCCCCGTCCCGCACCTCCAGCGCGACGGGCTCGGACCGGGCGGTCACCCGCACGTCCCGGCAGCGCAGCCGCACGTCCCCGGTGGTCGCGCCGGTGTCCCGAGCCTTGCCCGGTGCCGGGTCGGCCGGTCCGGCCGTCCCGGTCCGCGGGCTCATCAGCCGCAGCAGCCGCGCCGTCGTCGCCTCCTTCTTGGCGAGCGTCGCGACGCTCTCGCCGAGCCGCAGGACGGTCGCGCTGTCGCAGAGCAGCTCCAGCTCCTCCATCCGGTGCGAGACGAACAGGACGCTCCGCCCGTCGGATCGCCGCCGGTCGATGAGCTGGAAGAGCCGGTCGCGCGCCTCCAGGTCGAGGGCGGAGGTGGACTCGTCCAGGATGAGCAGCTTCCAGGGGCGCACCAGGGCGCGGGCGATCGTCACGAGCTGCCGGACGGCCAGCGACTGGCCGCGGGCGGGCCGGTCGAGCAGCCGCGGGTCGAGGCCGAGCGCCTCGAACGCCTCCTCGGCGGCGTCCCGCCCGCCGCCGGCGGCGCGGCGCCGGAAGAGGCCGTCGCCGCCGAGCCGCACGTTGTCGCGCACCGACAGCTCGTCGGCGATCAGCGTCTCCTGGAAGACCGTCACGACGCCGTGGTCCTGCGCGGCGCGGGGCGAGTGGAACACGGCCGGCTCGCCCGCGACCGCGAGGTTCCCCCCGGACGGCACGACCACCCCGCTGAGCACCTTCACCAGCGTGCTCTTGCCGGAGCCGTTCTCCCCGATGAGGCCGTGGACCTGACCGGGCATGATGTCGAACGAGCAGTGCCGCAGCGCGACGGTGCTCCCGTAGGAATGCCGCACGTCACAGACCGAGACCAGTGGTTCCGGGCCGGCCGCGCGTTCCTTCGTCGATGGCATGGGCTTCCCTCAGATCCGCTGTGCGATGTGCTTGTCACGGCCGTAGAGCGCGACGAGGACGAGGATCAGCAGCCCCAGCAGCACCTGCTGCATGCTCGCGTCCAGGTCGAACCCGATCAGCAGCATCGTCATCTCGATGGTGACGAGCACGCCGGAGATGGTGCGCGGGTAGCCGCCCCGGCCGCCGAGCAGCGACGTGCCGCCCACCACGACGGCGGTGATGGTGGAGAACAGGTAGGGCGCGCCGATGTCGGCGGACGCGCCGCCGCTGAACCCGCCGAGCAGCACCCCCGCGACCGCCGCGCCGAGCGCGCTGACGGTGTACACCGCGACGCGCGTCCGCATCGGCCTGACCAGCGCGAGCGACGCGGCGGTGCGGTTGGTGCCGAGCGCGTAGACGTGCCGGCCGAGGACGCCGCGCCGCTCGACCAGCACCACGACGGCGGCCAGCACGACCCACAGCACGAGCGCCAGCGGCACCGGGAACGGTCCCGTCCGGCCGCCGGGCGACACCGCCTCGGTGACGAACCCGGGAACCTTCCCGCCGGTGTCGCCGTGCGTCGCCTGGAGCACCGCGCCGGTCGTGATCGCGCCGGTGGCCAGCGTCACGATCAGCGGGTGCAGGCCGAGGACGCTGGAGCCGATGCCGTTGGCGACGCCGATGACGACGGCCAGCACGGCGATCAGCAGGAAGGTCGCGGTGGGGCTCCACCCGGCGGCGTAGCGGGTGGTGAGCAGCACGTCCGCCATGCCCATCACGGCCGGGATCGACAGGTCGATCCCGCCGATCAGGACGGCCCAGGTCTGGCCGATCGCCGCGATGCCCAGGATCGAGGCCAGCAGCAGCAGGGACAGCAGCCCGGTGCGCGAGAACACGCTGGGCAGGGTGGCCAGCAGGACGAGCAGCAGCCCCGCCGGCGCCAGGTGCACGAGGGCGGCGGGGGCGACCAGGCGGCTGCACGCCCGCCTCGCCCACACGGGGCGCTCAGTCGTGGTCGTGAGTGAGGCCATGGGTCACCTCTGTCCGGTCATCGGGTCGAGGGCCGGGGCGGGCGAGCCCCCGGTGAACAGGGCGTCGTAGTAGGCGTCGGCGACGGGCCGCCCGTCGGTGGGCTCGGCCGTCCCGGCGCTGTTGACGGTCATGCCGGGCGCCGCGTACTTGGGGAAGTCCTTCGTGTCCGCCACGGGGATGGGGTAGAGCAGCGTGTTCACCCGCGGCTTCTGGCCCGACAGCATCCGCGTCGCCACGACGAACGCCTCGTACACGCAGCTGCGGGGACCGTGGATGAGGCTGGTCGAGGGCCGGTCACCGGCGTCGCGGGAGAAGGCCAGCCAGGAGTCGGTCAGGTCGTAGGCGGCGATCGGCGGCACGGGCCGGTGCGCCTGCTGGAACGCCTGGCCCATGGGCGTCGCGCAGTTCCCCGAGTCCCAGGCCCCGGCCACCTTGCCCGGGTGGGTCGCGAGGTAGCGCAGCGTCTGCGCCTTGACGGTGGACGGCGTCCAGTCCCCGTTGATCGTGTCGACCCGCAGGCCGGCGGCCTCGAAGGCGCGCCGGGCGGCCGACTCGCGCGTCTCCGCCGCCGTGACCCCGGGGATCCCGCGGCACAGCAGGACCGTGTCGCCGCGCCCGGCCCGCTGCGCGAGCCAGCGCGCGGTCGTCCCGGCGGCGGCGTACTCCCCGATGTCGGACTGGATGACGTTCGTGCACGTGGTCCCGGTCTGCATGACGACGACCAGGGACCCCGCGCGCTGCGCCTTCTGGAACGCCGAACACAGCCCGGTGGACGGCGGCTGCATCACCAGGATCACGTCGCAGTTCCGCTGCACCATGTTGCTGATCTGCGTGGACTGGAGCATCGTGCTGTTGTTGGCGTCCGCCGAGGTCAGCGTGCCTTTGGCCAGCCCCTTGGCCTTGAGCTGGCCGAACAGGCGCTGCGCCTGGTCGAGCCCGGCGACGCGCCACGGGTTGCCCTGGTAGGCGCTGCTGTAGCAGAAGCTCCACGGCGCTTTGCCGGGCTTCCACTTGTCGTAGGGATTGGGGCCCAGGCGGGCGAAGTTCCAGAAACCGTCGTAGTTCGGCCGGACGGAGCCCGGCAACGCGTCAAGGGCCTTCGTGTGCTCGGCCGCGGCCGGTTTGCCGGGCGCCAGCGCCGTGTAGACGGCGCCGGCCCCCGAGCCGGCCGCGTCGCAGGCGCCGAGGAAGGCCGCCATGAGGAGCGCCGACACGGCGAGCGAGAGCCACGGCCGCTTCGAGCGGTCGCCGGGGCTCGTGCTGGTTGAGGTCATGAAGCCGCACCTCCAGAGGGGCGAACGGCGGGTTTTCGGGCTGGCTGGGTCACGGGAGCCCTTCGCGTGCCGGGATCGTCCGACACGGTCGTTTGCCCAGTTCAAGCAGTATTGATATGTAGCATGCGACATGTCAATATGCTGACGGAAGCTCGAGCACGAAAGGAACGACCGATGACCGAACTGACCACCGGCATGGCGGCGGTGAACGGCATACGCATGCACTACACGCGTGCGGGGACCGACGGTCCGCTGCTTGTCCTGCTGCACGGCTGGCCGCAGACGGGGTACATGTGGCGGCACCTGATCGAACCGCTCGCGGAGAAGTACGTCGTGGTGGCGCCGGACCTGCGCGGCTACGGGCACAGCGACAAGCCGCTCTCCGGCTACGACAAGCGGACGATGGCCGAGGACGTCTCCGCGCTCATGCGGCACCTCGGCCACGAGAATGCGTCGGTGATCGGGCATGACCGCGGCGGACGGGTCGCGCACCGCTGGGGCCTCGACCGGCCGGACGAGGTCGAGCAGGTCGTGATCCTCGACATCATCCCGACCCGCGAGGTGCTGGAGCGGCTCGACCGCGACTACGCCGCCCGGCAGTGGCACTGGATGTTCCATCTCCAGGGGGACCTGCCGGAGCTGCTCGCGGGCTCGAACATCGGCGCCTACCTCGGCTACTTCTTCGAGAAGTGGACCTTCAACCGGTCCGTGTTCGACCCCGAGACCGTCGCCCGCTACGTCGCGGCGTTCTCCGCTCCGGGGGCGCTGCGGGCGTCCTTCGACGACTACCGCGAGTCCTGGGGCACCGACGCCGAGCACGACAACGCCGACCACGAGGCCGGGCGCAAGCTGACCATGCCGCTGCAGGTCCTGTGGGGCGCGACCGGCTCCAGCGCGGCGCTGCCGACGGTCGACATCTGGTCCCAGTACGCCGAGAACGTGATCGGCGCGCCGATCCCGGAGTGCGGCCACTTCCTGCCGGAGGAGCGCCCCGACGAGGTGCTCGCCGAGCTGCGGACCTTCCTGACCGCGTTCACGGCCTAGCGCCCGCCCGTCCACGAGCACCAGGAGTAAAGATGGACGACCGGTTCCGCGTCGGAGTCACCCGGGACTTCCTCAACCCGGACGGAGAGATCGGCTGGGGCGACATCGGCCTCGGCGAGCTGGAGGCCCGCCCCGGGGTCGAGTGGGAGTTCATCGCGGCGGACGGCCCGTACCTGCCGCCCGGCTCCCTCGCCGGGTACGACGCGCTGCTGTCACTGACCCCGCGAATCGACGCGGCGTCGCTGCGCGGCGCCGACCGGCTGCGCATCATCTCGCGGTTCGGCGTCGGCTACGACATGCTCGACGTCGAGGCGTGCACCGCGGCGGGCGTCGCGGTGAGCATCACGCCGGACGGCGTGCGGCGGCCGGTCGCGGTCGCCGCGCTGATGATGATGCTCGCCGTGGGCCACCGCGTCCGGCAGAAGGACGCGCTGGTGCGCACCGGCGGCTGGTTCGACCGGCTCGACCACATGGGCTCCGGCGTCACCGGCCGGACGCTCGGCCTCGTCGGCTGGGGCAACATCGGCCGCGAGATCACCCGGCTCACCGCGCCGCTGGAGATGGACCAGTTCGCCTTCGACCCGTACGCCGACAAGGCCGCGGCAGAGGCGGCGGGGGTGCGGCTCGGGGGCCTGGACGAGGTCCTCGCCGCCTCCGACTTCGTGATCGTCTCGTGCGCGCTCACGCCGGAGACGCGCCACCTGCTGAACGCCGGGCGCTTCGCGGTGATGAAGCCGACGGCGTTCCTGGTCAACGTCGCCCGCGGCGGCGTCGTGGACCAGCCGGCGCTCACCGACGCCCTGCTGGACGGGGTGATCGCCGGCGCCGCGCTCGACGTCTTCGAGGAGGAGCCGATCGCGCCGGACGACCGGCTCCTGGCGCTGGAGAACGTCCTGCTGGCACCGCACTCGATCGCGTGGACCGACGAGTTCGCGCGGCGCACCGGCACCGCGGCGATCGAGGCGATCCTCGCGGTGGCGGACGGGCGGGCACCGCGGACGCTCGTCGACCGCAAGGTCCTCGACCACCCCGCCTTCCGCCGGTGAGCGGGCCGGACGCCGCGCGGGAGACCACCGTGCCGGGTGAGGGCGGGGCCCGGCCGCGGCTGCCGCACCGGCCCGGCAAGGTGGTCGGCATCGGGCTGAACTACCGCGCGCACGCGGGCGACCTGGACGCCGCCCTGCCGGTGAACGCGCCGGTCTCGTTCTTCAAGGCCGAGCACACCTGGATCGGGGACGGCGAACCGATCGCGGTACCGGACGGCGTCGGGCGGGTGACCGCCGAGGCCGAGCTGGGCCTGGTGATCGGACGGCCGTGCCGCGAGGTCACCGAGGGGAACGCGCTCGACCATGTCTCCGGCGCGTGCGCGGTCCTCGACCAGACCGCCGAGGAGGAGCTGCTCAAGAATCCCCGGTACCTGTCGTTCACGAAGAACTACGCCACGTTCTTCGCGTTCGGCCCGCGGATCATGCCGATCTCCGACGTGCTCGCGCGCACCGGGGACCTGTCGCGGATCAGCGTCTCGACCGTGCTCAACGGAACGGTCCAGCGACAGGACACCGTCGCGGGGATGCTGATCCCCCCGGCGCGGCTGATCGCCTTCCTCAGCCACGTCATGCCGCTCGAACCGGGGGACGTCATCTCGACGGGCACGCCCGGCGCGGTGCCGATCAAGCCCGGCGACGAGGTCGCGGCCGTCCTGGACGGCATCATGACGCTCCGCAACCCGGTCGTCCGGGGCGGCCGGGGCCGGCCAGCCGAGTAGTTCACCGGGGCGTGGGTTCTCCGGGCGGGGCGGTTCGCCAGGTGGACGCGATTCGCCTGGTGAGACGCCCCGTCCTGTGGGCTCGTCCGAGTCCGGAGGGCGGGGCGGCGGCGGGTCTCAGGCCGGGTCCGCGCCGGGGGCGGGGGGCTCGTCCGAGGCCGGAGCCGTGCCGGACGCGGGGTCGATGCCCGAGGTGAACAGGTCGATCCAGGGCAGCTCGAACGTGCTCTCCGTGCCGTGCATGCCGACCTCCTGGCCGAGGAGCAGCCGGGCGGTACCGGAGATGTGGTCGGCCATGGCCCGCGCGGCGCCGTGGGCGTCCCCGCGCTCGGCGCAGCGGAACACTTTCGAGTGCTCCTCCCAGATCGTCGACAGGTCGCGGGTCGTCCCCGCCGTCCAGACGCCGCGGACCATCTGCACGTCGCGCATCGTGTCGACGATGTTGACCAGGCGGAGGTTCCCGGACGCCTCCAGCAGGACGCGGTGGAAGCGCGCGTCCCGTTCGAGGTGCTCCTTGGCGGTCGGCTCCGGCGACTCGGCGGTCTCCTTCAGGTCGTCCAGCGCGGTGCGGAGCTCGTCCAGCCGGGCCGGTGTCATGAGCCGCACGGCCCGGAAGGTCGCCGGCACCTCCAGCAGCAGCCGCAGCGAGAAGACCTCTTCGAGATCGTGGATCGTGGTGGCGAGGATCACCACGCCGCGGTTGCGCTGGAACTCGACCATGCCCTGGTCGGCCAGCTTCAGCAGCGCCTCGCGCACCGGCGTGCGCGAGACGTTGAGCTTCTCGGCGAGCTGGTACACCGAATGGCGGCTGCCCGGCACGAGCTCGCCCATCACGATGGCGTCGCGGATGGTGCTGTAGACGCGGTCCTTGAGGCTTTCACGATCCGTGGTTATCGGTTCCATCGCCGCGCTTTCCTCGTCGGGGGAGGCAGGACGTCCACACATGCCATGTCACATGTTAGCTCACAGCGCCCGGGACGATTGCATTGACATGTAGCATGCTACATGCCAGACTCCGAGGCATCGGCGCAGGTGAAGGAGATGTCCATGTGCGTTCCGACCATGATCGACGAGATCACCAAGAGCAAGATCGCCGCTTTCAGCGCCCGGTTCCGCGAGGTGACCCAGAGTCCCTTCGGCAAGGACGACGAGATCGGCATGCTCAACCTGATGGACGCCGCCTCCCGGCGCGCCGTGCTGGGCGCGGCCGACCACGGCACCGTCTTCGACCTGTCCGTCGACTACTTCATCGGCATGCCCTCGTGGACGAAGGTGGGCGACCCGGGCTACCAGATCTGGATGACCCACACGCCGCCCGGCAGCGTGATCGACGACGCCATGGGCGTCGGGCGCGAACAGGAGCGGCTCGTCGCCTACTCGGGCGACGCCATCTCCATGTACACGCACTGCGGCACGCACATCGACACGCTCACCCACTTCGGCTACAACGGGCGGATCTTCAACGGGTTCAGCGCCGAGGAGCACCTCGGGAGCCGGCACTGGACGGTGGCGGGCGCCGACAAGCACCCGCCGGTGATCGCCCGGGGGATCATGCTCGACGTGGCGGCGCTCCACGGCGTGGACATGCTGCCCGACGGCTACGGGATCGGGCGCGCCGACCTTGAGGGCTGCCTGCGCAGGCAGGGCATCGAACTGCGCCCGGGGGACGTGGTGCTGGTCCGCACGGGCCGGATGCGGGCCTGGCCCGACCACACCGCCTACGCCGAGCGGACCCCCGGCCTCGCCCTCGACGGCGCGGTCTTCCTCGCCCAGGGCGGCGCGATCCTCATCGGCACCGACTCGCTGAGCGTGGAGCAGGCGCCGTCGGCCGACCCGGAGAACTACAACAACGTCCACACCTACCTTCTCGGCGAGGCGGGCGTGACGATCATGGAGGTCGCCCAGCTGGAGGCCCTCGCGGGCGAGCGCGTGTACGAGTTCGCCTTCGTCGGCGCCTGCCTGCGGCTGCGCGGCGCCACCGGCGCGCCGATGCGCCCGGTCGTCATGCCGCTGCTGAAGTGACCCCCGTTCCCGCGACCGTTGGGTGGCAGACCTTGACAGACGACAGCCTCGCGATCGAGAACGGGTACGCCGCCTACGGCGACCCGGGCTTCAGCCGCTACCTGCGCCGGGCGATCCTCGCCAGCGCCGGATACGACGGCGACGACCTCTCCCGCCCGCTGATCGGGATCACCGACCTCACCTCGGACTTCAACCCGTGCCACGCCCGCATGCCGGAGCTGATCGAGGCGATCAAGCGCGGCGTGCTGGAGGCGGGCGGCGTCCCGTTCGTGTTCCCCACGATGAGCCTGGGCGAGAGCTTCCTCACCCCCACCTCCATGCTCTACCGCAACCTCCTGGCGATGGAGACCGAGGAGCTCGTCCGCGCGCAGCCCATGGACGGCGTCGTCCTGCTCGGCGGCTGCGACAAGACGGTCCCCGCCCAGCTCATGGCCGCCGCCGTGACGAACGTCCCCGCCATCCTGGAGGTCGTCGGCCCGACGATGACCGGCTCCTGGCGCGGGAACCGGCTCGGTGCCTGCACCGACTGCCGCCGGTTCTGGTCGGAGTACCGCGGCGGGACGATCGACGACGGCGAGATCGCGGAGGTCGAGAGCTCGCTGGTCAACACCGCCGGAACCTGCACGGTGATGGGCACCGCCTCGTCCATGGCGGTGCTCGCCGAGACGCTCGGCATGATGCTGCCCGGCGGCGCGAGCGCGCCGTCCCCGACCGGCGCCCGCCTGCGGCACGCCACCGCGACCGGACGGCGCGCGGTGGAGCTGGCCCGCGAGCGCGTCACCCCCGGCCAGATCCTGACCGGCGCGGCCTTCGACAACGCGCTGCGCGTCCTGGCCGCGATCGGCGGGTCCACCAACGCCGTCGTGCACCTGCTCGCCATCGCCCGCCGCGCGGGCGTCGACCTGCGGCTGGACGACTTCGACACCGCCGCCCGCAAGATCCCGCTGCTCGTGGACGTCAAGCCGTCCGGCGAGCTGTACATGGAGGACTTCCATCACGCCGGCGGCGTGCCCGCGCTGCTCGCCGCCCTCGCCTCGGAACTGGACCTCGACCACCTCGGGGTGAGCGGCCGGACCCTCGGTGAGCAGCTCGCCGGCACCGAGCCCGGTACCTGGCAGCGGACGATCCGCACGCTCGACGACCCGGTCGGCCCCACCGGCGCCCTCGCCGCCCTGTACGGTTCCCTCGCCCCCGACGGCGCGGTGATCAAGGCGTCGGCGGCGTCGCCGGAGCTGCTGCGGCACGAGGGCCCCGCCGTCGTGTTCGACTCCCCCGAGGACGCCGCCGCGCGGCTGGACGACCCGTCGCTCGGGCTGACGCGCGACCACGTCCTCGTCCTGCGCAACGCCGGGCCGGTCGCCGCCGGGATGCCGGAGGCGGGCTCGCTGCGCATCCCCCGGCACCTGGCCGAACAGGGCGTCCGCGACATGGTCCGCGTCTCGGACGCGCGCATGAGCGGGACGTCCTACGGCACCGTCGTGCTGCACTGCGCGCCGGAGAGCGCCGCGGGAGGGCCGCTGTCGCTGGTTCGCGACGGCGACATCGTGCGGCTGGACGTCCCCGCGCGGCGCATCGACCTGCTCGTGGACGAGGCAGAACTCGACCGGCGCCGCGCCGCGGCGGCGCCCGCCCCCGTCCGGCCGCCCGAGCGCGGCTGGCGCCGGCTGTACGCCGAGACCGTGACGTCGGCGAGCGACGGCGCGGACCTGGCGTTCCTGGCCGCCGTCCCCCGGACCGCCGCCGTCGCAGACCAAGGAGAAGGATCATGACGCACCTCGCCCCCGGAGTGTGGGGAGTCCTCCCCACCCCGTTCCACGACAGCAACCTCGCCGTGGACCACGCCTCGATCGTCCGGGCCGTGGACCTCTACCGCACGCTCGGCGCGACCGGCGTCGTCGGCCTCGGCGTCTTCGGTGAGGCGGCGCGGCTCGAACGGGACGAGCGGCTCGGCGTCCTGCGGACCGTCGTGGACGCCGCCCGGGGCGAGCTGGGCATCGTCGCGGGCATCACCTACAGCGACACCGCCGCTGCCGCCGCGGAGGCCGAAGCGCTGACCGCCGTGGCGGGCGACCGGCTCACCGCCGTCATGGTCCAGGTCAACAGCCCCGAGCCGGGCGAGCTGGAGCGGCACTTCGCGACCGTCCACGAGGCGTGCGGGCTCGGCGTCGTCGCCCAGGACTACCCGGTCGCGACCGGCGTCGTCGTGGAGCCCGCGGCGCTCGCCAAGGCCGTCGCCGGACGGCCGTGGCTGGCCGCGGTGAAGTGCGAGAGCCCCCCGACCTCCCCGGCGATCGCGCGGCTGGCCGAGCTCGTCGACGCGCCGCTGTTCGGCGGGCTCGGCGGGATCGGCCTGCTGGACGAGCTGATGGCCGGCGCGGCGGGCGCGATGACCGGGTTCTCCCACCCCGAGGTGCTGTTGGCGACGGTCGAGGCGTACCGGACGGGCGGTCACCGCGCCGCCCGGCGGGCCATCGAGCCGTGGCTTCCCCTCATCAATTTCGAAGCGCAGGTCAAGGTCGGCCTTGCGATCCGCAAGGAGAACCTCCGCCGGCGGGGCGTCCTGTCCTCCGGCGCGGTCCGGCCACCGGCGCTCCCACTGCCGTCCGGCCTCGCCTCTCTCGTCGAGGCGCACTGGACGTCCCGACCGGAGGAGGCGGCCTGATGGATCTGGCGATCAAGGGAAAGGTCGCGCTGGTGGCCGGCGCGTCCAGCGGACTCGGCCTGGCGGCGGCGCGCGCGCTCGCCGCCGAAGGCGCCCGGGTGGCGCTGGCGGGCCGGCGGACCGACGTCCTCGACACCGAGGCGTCCGCCCTGGGCGACGCCATCGCCGTCCCGATGGACCTGACCGACGAGGAGAGCATCGTGCGGGGCGCGGCGCGCGTCCGCGCGGCGCTCGGCCCCATCGGCATCCTCGTCCTCAACGGCGGCGGGCCCGCCCCCGGCACCGCCGCCGACCTGGACCCGGGCACCGCCCGCCGGGACGCCGAACTGCTGCTCCACGGGCCGATGCGGCTCGTCCGGACCTGCCTGCCCGACATGTGGGAGGCAGGCTGGGGCCGCGTCGTCGCCATCGGGTCGAGCGCGGTGCAGCAGCCGATCCCGGCGCTGGCGAGCTCCAGCGTGCTGCGCGGCGCGCTCGCGTCCTACCTCAAGCTGCTCGCCGAGGACGTGGCGCCGCGCGGCGTCACCGTGAACATGGTGCTGCCGGGCCGGATCGCCACGCCGCGCGCGGTCCAGCTCGACCAGGCGCGGGCCGAGCGCGAGAACCGCGACGTCGCCGACGTGCGCGCGGCGTCCGAGCGCACGATCCCGCTCGGCCGCTACGGCACGCCCGAGGAGTTCGCGGCGATGGTCGCGTTCCTGTGCGGCGAGCCCGCCTCGTACGTGACGGGCGAGCAGTTCCGCGTCGACGGCGGCCTCGTGCGCGTCCCGTGAGCGGCTGACCCACCGGCGGGCGCGGCACCGATCGAGGGCGGGGCCGTGCCGGGTGCGGTGCCGGGTCAGCCGGGTCGTGTGCCGGCCGCGTCCGGCCAGGGCGGGCCCGGAAGGCCCGGCACCGCGCCGATCTCCCGCTCCACCAGCAGGCTGCACGTCAGCGCGATGTGGCCGTGCATCTCCCGCGCGGCCCCGGCGGCGTCACCGGCCACGACCCGCCGGCAGATCCGCTCGTGGTCGGCGATGACCTCGGCCAGCGGCCGGACCCGGTCCGCGGTGGACGCCCCGCGGACCATCTGCAGGTCGCGCAGCCCGTCCACGTAGTCGGCCAGCCGCAGGTTGCCCGACGCCCGCAGGATCACCCGGTGGAACGCCGCGTCCCGGCGCAGCAGCTCACGCGGGTTAGGCAGCGCCGCCGGCACCGCCTGCAGCGCCTTCAGGGCGTCCCGCATGCGGCGGTGGTCGGTCTCGCGCATCAGCGTCGTCGCCCGGTAGACGGCGCGCGGCTCCAGCAGCAGCCGAAGCTCGTAGATCTCCATCAGGTCGTGCGTGGAGGTCTCCAGGATCCGCATCCCGCGCCGGTGCTCGACCCGCACCATCCCCTGGTCGACGAGCCGCGTCACGGCCTGCGCGACCGGCGTGCGCGACACCTTGAGCTGCGTGGAGAGCTCGTTCATCGAGTACAGCTCGCCGGGGACCAGGTCCCCGGCGACGATGAGGCCGCGCAGCCTCCGGTAGACCTCCTCCTCGAGGGTCGGCGCCGGCGGCGGCAACGGATTGATCTTCACGGCGTCATTCTCCCCCACGTGTCCGCCTCCCGCCGCCGGTCCATACCCGCCGGTTCGTGTTCGCCTGCTGGTTTCTGTCGCTTTTGCGCCCGCCGCTTCTGGGCCTGTCGCTCCTGTGCGGGCTGGTCAGTCCACGACGAACGAGGCGACGGCCGCCTCGTCGAACTCGATGCCGAGCCCCGGCCCGTCCCCGAGGTGGACGGCGCCGTCCGCCGCCCGCAGCCGGGTCTCCGGGGTGAGCAGCCGCTCGAAGTTGTAGATGTCCTTGTCCGCCGCGAAATGCTCGACGGCCAGCGTGTTGGGCGTCGCCGCGGCCAGATGGGCGTGCAGGTTCGCGTGCCAGTGCGGCGCCACCTGAAGCCCGAACGTGCTCGCGGCGTTCGCCACCCGCAGGTACTCGGTCACCCCGCCCAGCACCCCGGCGTCGGGTTGCAGCAGGTCGGCGGCCCGGTGCTCGATCAGCGCGCGGAACTCGTGCCGCGTCTGGTGGATCTCACCCGTCGCCACCGGCGTCTCCAGCACCCGCGCCAGTTCCGCGTGCCCGGCGATGTCGTCCGGCGACAGCGGCTCCTCGAACCACCACAGGCCGGCCTCCCCCGCGGCGCGCTCGAACGCGCGGGCCGCCCGCAGCGCCTCCGCGGCGTCGCGGTAGGCGTTGTTGGCGTCCAGCGCCAGCCGCCCCTCCGCGCCGATCACCTCGGCCGCCGCCCGCACCCGCGCCGCGTCCTCGGCCACCGGCAGCCGGCCGACCTTGATCTTGTGATCGGTGAAGCCCGCCGCGCGGTTCGCCTCGATCTCGCGCGCCACCGCCTGCGCGTACGGGCCGTCGTCGGGCCGGTAGTACCCGCCCGAGGCGTACGCCGGGACGGGCCGCCGCACCGACCCGCCGAGCAGCACCGCCAGCGGAACCCCGCACTCCTTCGCCCGCAGGTCCCACAGCGCGATGTCCACCGCGCTGATCGCCCGCAGCACCGCGCCCCGCCGTCCCGCCAGCAGGGACTCCTGGTACATGAGCTCCCACAGCCCCTGGACGTCCTCCGCCTCCGCGCCCTCCAGCACCGGCCCGGCCAGATCCTTGACGGCCTCGACCAGCAGCGGCCCGCCGCTCGTCCCGGCGTAGGCGTACCCGACCCCGCTCCCGCCGCCCGCCTCCACCTCGACGAGCACGTAGTGCCGCTCCCGCATCGTCCGCGTGGCCATCTGCGTGAGCCGCCCGACCGGCACCGCCACCGCTCTAGCCCGGACCCGCGTGATCTTCATCCGCATCTCCTCACCTCGGTTCCCCATGAGCCTTGCATGTAAGATGCAAGACAGTCAACACCCGTCCCGGCGAACTGACCGGGACGAGACGCGGCCGGCGCGGCACGTCACCGGCGCGAATCGCACTCGCCAAAACGGCGATACACCACAATTAACGGAAAGCGGGCACCGAAGCCGGAAAGAACGAGATCCCGTTCCAAAAAACGATCAATACCCGTCCCGCTAGGCTGAGAAGTCCACGCACACCCCCATTCCGACCCGCTCCATGGGCAAACACGAGAAGCCCACGAGCACGAGGACGGAAAAGGTCGCGACCACCCTTGTCCATGACAGCAGGCCCCAACCGGACGACTACACGCATACGGTCTCCGATTGATGGGCGCACACACCATCCTCATGCTCGCCGAACAGTCAGACGGAGAGGCCGATTCCGTCTCCGATGCCCTATCGCGGAATGGCGCCCGACTCATGTGGCTCGACACGGCTTGGTTTCCGACACGAGCCGACGTCAGCGCCCGCCTGGGGCAGGACGGCTGGCGCGGTGAGGTCCCTTTCGGCTCGCTGGGTGTCGCACCCGGCACGCCTGGCGGATGCCGAGTACCGGCCCCTTCAGATGGCCACGGCCGCACGCTGCGGATTCGCGGTTCCCAAGAGCCTCATCACCAACCACCCCGGCAACGCTCGCTGTGGGCGGCGATCGGGTTCCTGCTGCGACGGGCGGCCTTTCCGGTCGACGCCGTGTTCGGAGAACGGGAGATCCTCGCGCCCGGCCGCGAGCCGCTGGGATATCTGGACCCCGAGCAGGTCGCGGCGGCGGCGCGGACGTTGAACGGCACCTCCTTCGCGGCTCTGACGGACGGTCTCGACGCGGCCGACCTCACCGCCGCCGACATCTATCCGCTGATCTGGGACGAGCCCGACAGCCTGGTCTGGGTGCAGGCGTCCTACGAGCCGCTCCGCCGGTTCTTCCGCGCGGCCGCCCGCGAGCGTGAGGGAATGCTGACCTGGGTGAACTGACCGGCGCCGACGTGGTCCGGTTCGGACGAGGGTCCCCGATGAGTTCCGGTCGCGTCGTGAGTCTGTTTCTGGTGACCGTACGACGGTCTCCGACACGAGACACCACGGAGGACACCATGGCCACCAAGCCGGACGACCCGACCACCGCGCTGCCCGGCCGCCCGCCCGTGGTCGACATGGCCACCTGGGAGGCCGCCCGCGACGAGCTTCTGATCCGCGAGAAGGCCCACACCCGTGAGGGCGACGCCCTCGCCGCCGCCCGCCGCCAACTGCCGATGGTGGAGTTCGACGGGACGGTCGAGGTCGTCGGCCCCGACGGCGCGGTCCCGTTCCTGGACCTGTTCCAAGGCCGCGACGAACTCGTGGTCTACAAGCACATGTGGTACGACGGCGCGCCGCACCAGGGGCAGTGCGAAGGCTGCACCACCGTCGCCTGGCATCTGAAGGACGCGGTCTACCTCAACGCCCGGGGCGTCTCGTTCGCCTTCCTGACCACGGGCCGGTGGGACGAGGTGGCCGCCTACGTCGAGTTCATGGGCTACACCCAGCCCTGGTACTCGGTGCGCGATGTGGCGGCGCCGGTCGGCGAACCCATGGGGCACCTCACCAGCTTCCTGCGCGACGGCGACCGCACGTTCCTCACCTACTCCTCGACGGCCCGCGGCATCGAGGCGGTCAGCGGGTCCTTCGCCGTGCTCGACAGGACGCCCTACGGCCGCGGCGAGGTGTGGGAGGAGAAGCCCGCGGGCTGGCCCGAGGGGGAACGCGCGTGCTGGTCCTGGCGGTCGGACGCGAACGGGCACGCCACCTGGGGCCCGACCAGCCGTCCCGTCCCGCAGTGGACCCGCCCCGGCGCGACCCCCGTGGAGACCCTCGGCCGGAACGGCGACCACCACTGACGCACGAAGACCCCAGGCGGAGCCCGCCCGAAAGGCCAGGCCCGCCTAGAGTTCCGGGTGCGCGTACCGTCCGATTACCGCAACACCGCCAGGTCCGCGGCGCCCTCCAGCACGTCCAGCGCCCGTGCCGCCGGCCCCCGGCGCTGTGCCGCCGCGCGTTCGGCGGCGCCGCCGCCCGCCGCCGCCACCGGCAGCACCGCCCAGCACACCGCCACGCCCGCGGCGCCGCACACCACCGCCGCCACCGCGGGCAGCAGGCAGCGCAGCAGCAGATCCTGGACGGCGTCCGCTCTGCGGCGGCGCGTCTCCCCCGGTTGGACGAGGGGCATGGGCGCCGGTGCTCCTCGTCGGGGAACACCGGCCGTCGTCGCCGTGCTCGCCCGGGGCTCAAGTGCCGCGTTCGGCGCGCCAGCGGTCGATCAGGGCGGGCATCTCGCGGAACATGAAGCCGTAGAAGTCGCGCATCTCCTCCAGCCGGCGGGCGGCCGGGCTGTCCGGTCCCGCGGCGGCGATGCCCTGGTCCGCGGCCTCGAACATGGACTGGACCATGCCGTTCTGCGTCGACATCAAGATGGCCCAGGCGCCCTCGCGGACGCGGTAGTGCTCGCGGCGGCTGCCCGGCGCGGGGGCCCGTTCGATCAGCCCGACGGTGGACAGCATCTTGATCGCGCCCGACACGCTGCCGGAGCTGATGCCCAGCCGGTCGGCCAGATCGGGCGCGGTGACGCTGTCCTCGTCGGCGAACATGAACGCCGCCAGCACCCGAGAGGTCGCCTTCTGCAGCCCGCCCTGGACCAGGACCAGGGCCAGTCGCTCGGCCGCCTCGGTGGTGTCCGCCACCGTCGTCCCCCCATCTCACGACCTTGACAGGATCCTAACAGCTCCAACTCTTCAGAAATCTCTGAAAGTTCCAATATTGTCTTGGGCATGACGACCACGGCGATCGAACTCGATCACCTCACCAAGACCTACGGCGCCCGCCGCGGCCTGGCGGGGCTGTCCATGCAGGTGCGCGCGGGCGAGGTGTTCGGCTACCTGGGGCCCAACGGCGCCGGCAAGTCCACCACCATCCGGCTGCTGCTGGACCTGATCCGTCCCACGTCCGGAACGGCCCGCGTGCTGGGCCTGGACCCGCGCACCGACGCGGTCGCGCTGCACCGCCGCCTCGGCTACCTGGCCGGCGACTTCGTCGTCGACGGCCGCCAGCGCGCCGGGGAGTGCCTGACGTTCCTGGGCAACCTGCGCGGCGGCGTCCCCGCCGCGCGGATCACCGAGCTGGCCGACCGGCTGGAGCTGGACCTGAACGCCCGGATCAAGAGCCTGTCCAAGGGCAACCGGCAGAAGGTCGGCCTGGTCCAGGCGTTCATGCACCGTCCCGAACTGCTGATCCTGGACGAGCCCACCTCCGGCCTGGACCCCCTGGTGCAGCAGACCTTCCTCGACATGGTGACCGAGGCCAAGGACGACGGCAGGACGGTGTTCATGTCCAGCCACATCATGAGCGAGGTCGAGGCGGTCGCCGACCGCGTCGCCATCATCCGCGAGGGCGAGCTGGTCGCCCTGGACACCGTCGCCGACCTGCGCGCCCGCTCGTTCCTGACGGTGCGGATCACCTTCGCCGCCCCGGTGGCCGCCACCGAGTTCGCCGACCTGGACGGCGTCACCGTCCAGGAGACCGAGGGGTCCACGCTGACCTTCCGCGTCGACGGCTCCCCGGACGCGCTGGTCAAGGCCGCGGCCCGGCACACCGTCACCGGCCTGCGCGCCGACACCCAGGACCTCGAAGAGCTCTTCTACGCCTACTACACCGGCGCCGCGGCGACCGCCTGACCTCCGTCATCCGAACCCCGACCTGCGAAACGGCGGACCCATGACCACCACGACGGTTCCCGGCGTCTCCGGCGCCGCCCGCGCCTGCACCGGCTCGATCTTCGCCAAGACCCTGTACGACAACCGGCGCGTCTTCACCGCCTGGGCCCTCGCCACGGGCGTCCTGGCGATGATGTACGGCGCGTTCTACCCGCAGACCTCGAAGGATTCCCTGTCCTCGGTGCCGAAGGCCATGGAGGGCTTCGGGCTCAACGACTCCTCCAGCGCCGCCGGATACCTTCAGGGCCCGGTGTTCGGCCTGCTCATCCCGCTCCTGGCGACCTTCTACGGCGCCGCCACCGGAGCCCGCATGATCTCCGCCGACGAGGAGTCCGGCTACCTGGACCTGCTGCTGGCCCATCCCCTCGGCCGCACCCGCCTGCTGCTGCACCGCTTCGCCGCCCTGGCCACCGGCGCGGTCGTCATCGCCGCCGCCGTGCTGGCCGGGATGCTGCTCATCCGCTCCAGCGCCAAGCTCGACACCATCAGCATCGGCCACTTCACCGCCCAGGCGACCCACCTGGCGTTGCTGACCATCCTGTTCGGCGCGCTGGCCACCGGCCTCGGCGCCGCGACCGGCAAGGGCCGTCCAGCCGTCTTCGGCGTCACCGCCGGTATCGGCGTCGCGGGCTACGCCCTGTACGGCTTCGCCCCCCAGATCGGCGCCGACTGGCTCGGCCACCTGACCCCGTACCACTACTACATCGCCGGTGAACCGCTCAAGAACGGCTTCCGGCTCGCCGACATCGCCGTCCTGATCGCCATCACGGCCGCCCTGATCACCGCCGGAGCCTGGCGTCTCAACCACCGCGACCTGGCCCGCTGACCCAACCCGGGGCCCGTCTTGATGCAACCAACCGGTTGCCATACTATGGCAACCGATTGGTTGCCATGAATTGGAGGCTGCGATGACGTTCCCCGACCGGATCGAGCGGAGCGTGAAGCTCACGAGCCCGCCTGAGCGGGTGTGGGCCGCGCTCACCACGTCCGAGGGCCTGTCGTCCTGGCTCGGGGAAGGGGCGACGATCGACCTGCGACCCGGCGGAGCCGCCCGGCTGACGGTCAGGAGCGGGCTCACCGTCGACATGCGGGTCGAACGGGTCGAGGAACCGTCGGTGTTCGGGTTCACCTGGCGGCTCCCCGATCTCGCCGACGATGATCCGCGCCGTACCTACGTCGAGTTCACCCTCGAAGCGGCCGGCTCCGGCACACGCCTGCGGGTCGTCGAGACCGGCTTCGCGCAACTGCCCGACGGCTTCCGGCACAAGATCTACGAAAGCCACGTCGAGGGATGGACGAGCAAACTCGACGCACTGGCCGGCCACTGTGCCACCGCCTGACATCGAGGCGATCGCGGAGCAGGTCTTTCAAGCCCTGGCCGACCCCACCCGGCGAGCGATCCTGGCGAGGCTGGCGGCACAGGGCCCGGCCACCGCCACCGATCTGGCCGATGGCCTCCCGATCACGCGCCAGGCGATCGCCAAACACCTCGTCCTGCTGGCCGACGCGGGTCTGGTCACCCCCGAACCCGGCGAGCGGCGGCGCGTGCGTTACCGGCTCCATTCCGCGCCCGTGCGGCTCGCGCAGCAATTCCTGGCGGCGCTGGCCCACGACTGGGACGACCGTCTCCAGGCGCTGAGCGACCACCTCGACAAGCCTGCCCCTGTGCAGCGCCACGACAACCTGAAAGGACCCGGCCATGACGAGCACCGCGGACTACCAGACGACCCTGCGGGTGAAAGCCACTCCTGACGCCCTCTTCGAGGCGCTCACCACCACCACGGGGCTCGCGGCCTGGTGGAACCCGGCGACCGGGTCCGGCGCGACCGGCGGCGAGCTCCAGTTCCTCATGAACACCCCCGAACCACTCGTGATCCACGTCGAGGAGGCGGCCCGGCCCACGTCGGTGCGCTGGACCGTCGTCGACTGCCCCTTCCTGCCCGACTGGATCGGCACCAGGCCCACGTTCACCATCACCCGGGTCGACGGCGACACATCCGAGCTCGTCTTCCGCCACCAGGGCCTGAGCGAGGGCCTGGAGTGCTTCGGCATGTGCACCCGCAGCTGGCAGCACTACATGACGAGTCTGCGCGACTACCTGGAGGCCGGCGAAGGCAGCCCGTTCGGCAGCCCCGGGGACAATGCCCGCCGACAAGCCCAGGCAGCCAGCACGCCCAACCATTAGGAGCCCCTCGCCGGTCAGGCCGCGCAACTCCCGCCCCACCGAAAGCCTCCGCGCGCGCTCCGGGACTCAGGAGGGTGCAGGGCCTATGCCTGACGATAACGGTGAGCTTGGTGGCCTGATCGCGGATGGTCACAAAATCGACTAGCCGAGCGACTTTGCCTCTCGGCCGAGCGCGCCACGATCACGCGTCATGACGTCTCTCGGTGGGAACGCGGCATCCGCACCCCCGGTACGTTCTGGCTCACACACCTCGCGGACGTGCTCGACACACCGGTAGAAGTTTTGGAGGCCGCACGAGTGAAGCGACGCCGATTCCTTACCGCGAGCGCCATTGCAGGCGGGGCGACCCTCATGGGCGGGCAATCCGATGCCCCCGAGGAGGAGCTGTTCAGCTCCATCGCGGGTGGAGACATGATGCCCTTAAGCCGTGTGCAGACCTCGCACCGGATCGACCTGACGATCTCTGCCCTGACCGAAAAAGACCGGCCGAGCCTGCTACGCCTCGCCCGATGGGCCCAGGATGCCGACACGGCGGTAGCTCGCGTGAACGCGACCGGGATCATCGCCAAGACTCACACCGATCTCGTCGAGCGAGTGCCCGTCATCCTCGCTCATGACCGGGAGGCGCGAGAGTTGTACGTCTCGGCAGTGCTCGCGCGAGTCGGGGATGACACCGATGCCCTCGCTTCGGAAGTCTGCAACCCGCGCGACGCCGGCGCCCGCTGGTGCGCAGCGCGCATGCTAGCCCAGCGCGGTGGACGCCGGGCCGACGCTGCGATGCTGCGTGCCCTGCGCGTCGAGCCGGTACGAGAGAACGTGCGCGCCTATGCCCTGCTGCTGAATGGAGATGATCCATGCACATGATCGAGATCGCGGGCGGGCCGCTCGTGGAAGCTCTTACGGCGAAGGTGGCCGAGTTGGGCATCACGTCTGGGGCGATCGTGTCACTGATCGGTGCCGTCGACGAGTTCACGATCTCGACCATGCCAGAGGATGACGCGTCCAAAGACATCGTCAGCACCTACGCTATTCCCGCCGAAATGCACGGAACAGGCGAAATTGTGAACGGCGTGCCGCACATTCACGCCACGTTCGCGGTAGCGGGAGATCGCGGACTGGCGGGTCATCTCCACGAGGTGATAGTGGGACACTGGTTCGCCCGGATTTATGTGATTCCTTCCTAATTTCCTGGCCTCGCGCGGGTCTTGGCTCACAGTTTGGCCCCTCCGATAAGAGGTGCCGGCTGCGCATCATGTGACGCATGACGCACACGCAGCCATTGGACGCCAAGAGGTGCCAGGGCGTGCCCTCGAAGGGCGGGCGGTCATGACGACGACGGCCCAGAGCACCGGCGCCCAGCCGGAGCCCGAGCACCCGGACGCCTACGCGCGGCTTGGGGCGTTGATGTCCCGGCTCCACGCCTACGGGCTGGAGACCGTCCTCCAGCGGCGCAAGCTGATCGTGTTCAACCCGAAGGCGCCGGGATGCTGCCCGGACGTGCCGCGTCCGGCGGACACGATCACGTGCAAGGCGCGTCAGGACGACGACGGGCGGGCCTGGTTCTTCACGTCCTGAGGCAAGCCCATCGCCCAGGCGAACCACATCGTGGACGCGGCCTTGATCGTGGCCACCACCCTCGGCGCGCCGACGGAACGGACCCGACCACGGGACACAAACCGGCACGACCGCCGACAAGGCCGCCGAGAACATCGGACGAATGCTCCGCCTACCGCCCACCTGAACACCACACGAACCGCCCAGACCGGCGCGGTGGTGCGGGTTGACGCCGCCCCCGAGGTCCCCGCACCGCCGCGCCTTCCGAGCAGGGGATGAGAGGACGCGCGCGACCTGTCCGCCCCGGCCCGCTCGCCGTGGAGCGGGCGACGCCGGGAATAGTGACGTGGCTGCCTCACTGCGCAGGTGGGTGCGGATGGCGCGGGAACTGTAGGCCGTGTCGGCGATGATGTGGCCGGGCCGGGTGCGGGGGCGTCCCGGTCCCCGGCCCGGGCACGTGGAGTGTGCTGGTCAGCCCGCAGCGGAACCGCGGCCGAGCGGTTGCCGGTTTGTCCCCGCACTAAAACCGACAAATTCAACCTCAGCAAGGGTAATGCAGACCTTCTCCGGGGGCTACTTCTGGCGGTCAGTGTCGGTGTTGAAGACGATGGTGCCGCCCTTAGGGATGCACGAGACGGGGATTTTCTTCGGGATTTTCTCGGCGGCCCCGGCTCCTCCGGTGCTGAACTTCTCGCCTTCGAACAGGTCACCGAAGCCGTGGATGTTCACACCGCGCTTGTCGCCCTTGAGGACGGGCTTGGTGCCCTTGGGCCACACGGGTGCCTTGCGCTCTCCGGATTCGAACTCGAAGTGCAGGCAGCGGCTGGCGGGATCGTAGACGAGTTTCCCCACGTACATGACCCTGGGCCAGTTGTCTCCGTAACCATGGTGAACCAGGATACGCGGATCGTGCCCGGTGAAGTCGATGCCCTTTCCGCTTCCTCCGCATGCGGCGGCCGCCAGGACCAGTGTGACGGCGACGGCCGTCGCCCACGGGGTCTTCATATCGGACTCCTGCACGGTAAGTCCCGAGGGCCGTCACATGGCGTGACGGCCCTGCGAGGCGTTCTTTACTTGGAAATCTCAGGACAGGTATACGGAGACGCCCATCGCCTCGTACATTCCCGCCACGGGGGTGAACAAGTCCCGACTCTTGAGGTTGATGCGCTTTTCGCCCGAGAGGATGCCATAGGCGTCATTTCCCCAGTACCAGGGGCCGCCGCTGTCACCCTTCCTCGTCGGCGCGTTGGTCACAGCGGTCAGGCCGCAGTACTTGGGGAGCCCCGGGTACTTGATGCACTGTCCGTTCTTGTAGACCTTGGTGCATTTGGCGTTGGTGGTGCGGCCGTAGTTACAGATCTTTTGACCGGACTTGGGCCACTTATACAGGTTGACCTTACGGGTCTTATTCGGGGCGTAGTAGAACCAGGGAACGGCCTTGTATCTACCCGGGGAGTACCATGCCATGTCGCCGTAACGACCCCCGTGGGAGCCGCGGAGGCTGATGGTCGTGGATCGCCCTTGGTGATTGTGGTTGTAGAACTGGAACCGCGAGTTTCCCGACGCGCAATGATGGGCGGTGGCGATGCCCAGTGTCCTGCCTTTCCGGACGGTGAAGGCTGCGGTGCATGCTCCATTGCCGTTAAGAAAGCCGCCGCCGTACATGTTAATCTTCGGACCAGCTTCCACCTTGTCGGTGAGGGTGACGTTGACGGTGATCGGAGAACCGATCCGGCTTCTCACCGGCTGGAGGCGGGAGAGCAACCGTCGGCGTCCGGGCTTGTCAAGCGGCGTGCGTGGGGCCGCGGAGATATTGATCGCTCCGCTGGTGATCTCGTATCCGCCCTCGGCCGTGCCGACGTCGGCGTGGTCGGCGACGCGGGAGAAGTTGTTGACGGTGGCGTCGTTCAGTTCCTTCTCGGAGAAGCCCTTGTTTCCGATGAGCCTGACCGGCACCGGCAGCGTGCGCGCCAGTGTGATCGCTTCAGGCGGGATCGGGCCTTTGAAGCCGATCCACGCCCCGCTACCCTCGCCGGTGATCTCGGATCCCGAATAGGATCCCGGATGCTTGGCCTGGAGCTTGTCGGCGACGTTCACGAAGGAGTTCTGCCAGCCCCAACGCCGAACCGCCTCCTTAAAGCTGATTCCGTCGCTCTGCGCGACGAGCTTCAGGTCCTCCAGTTCGGCTGGCGCCGGCTTCGCCGGACGAGTCCTCGCAGGTTGCACCGTGACGATAACGGGCTTCGTCCCTGGCGTTCCTGGCGCGGCTAACGTGACCGGTCCTGTGGCCGAAACCAGTGACACAGTCATAACGAGCGAGGTCAATGCAGCCCGGATCCGCATAAGCTCCCTGAACCCCCGATGTACTGGCGTTTGGGATGAAGTGAACCAGAGGGGCCGAGCGGAGATCAACCGCATTGTTCACCGGATCAAGTGACCGTCCGTGTCAGCAGATGTTCACTTTGAGAAAGTCTCCAAGTCAGAAGACGGTTGTGATCGCGGTTTCTCGGTGGAGCGGCCTGATGATGGCCTCATCAGGCCACGAAATCTCTGACTCTTCGTTTCTCGCCCTCCCTTGACCGGTGTCGAACCGCTCCGGGATCGGGGGAGTGATGTTCTGCACGTAGATGGAGTCGGGTTTCTGGACTCGGCATGCGCCATCATTAGCCGCTACGACAAACTTGACCGCCGCTACCAAGCAGCCATCACCCTGATCAGCGCCCTAGTCCGGATCACCACGGCATCTGCCGGACCGGCCCTGGCAATGCGCATCGCGACAGGCGCCGGGCAGGTGTCCGGGCCCGGGGCGGCTCGACTCCGGGCCGGGCCTTGCCCGATGCGCGCCAGTTCTGCAGGGCGGGGATCCTTCCAGAATGCCCCGCGAGGTCAGGCACCGGCCAGTGACCGAGCATCGTCTGTCTCTCTGAGGGAGGCCGACAGGGCGCGGGCCTCGTGTTCGGTCATCCGGGACGTGTCGTACGGCACGGCGTTGACCCAACGCTGGGTCAGCCGGGCGATCCGCTCGCCGGGCCGCTGCGCGGTGATCAGGTCGCCGCGCGATCCGGCCTGCTCCGGCCCTTGGTCCGCGTCACTCTGGCTCATCAAGCCCAGCCATGAGCCCAGCCGGTTCACATCGTCGCGGGAGCCACCGTTCCAGTTGTTGCCCGGCGTGTCGCGCACGCCGATCCACTGCATGCCTCGTTCACGCTCGGCCCTCCATTCATCCGCCGAAGCGTCCGCAAGATTATGGAAGTCGGACTACGGCGGACCAGGACTGGGCCTCACCGAACTGCCACGCCGCGATCACCGAGCGGGGAGGTTCGAAACCCGGATCCCGAGCGCCGAGGTAGAGCGCGCCGTTGCTGCGGGCACTGTCCATGGTCCGGCACAGATGGCGGAAGTGGTCCCTTACTCCGGGGTGGGCGACGGCCGCGAGCCGCTGGTCCCATTCGGGGTCGGCCCCCCAGTCGGGCGAGAACGGGAACATGTGGTCGGGGCCGCGCGTCGTTCCCGTGGCCGTCCGCATGGCGTCGGTCAACGTCCCGTCGGTGTGCGCCCGGAACTCGATTTCGGGATACGCCTTGCAAAGGTCCGGTGGGGTGAGGCCGCGCTCGGTGAGGATCCGCCCGAGGTCCGCACCGAGCAGCCCAGTGTCCAGCTCGGCCACGCCGAGCTCGGCGCCGCTGCCCGGTTCACCGGCGTAGAAGACCGACCGGCCGAGGTCGATACTCCAGTGCGGGGCGATCATGTCCCAGCCTTCGAGGAGCGTGCCCAGGATCGGGATCGTCGCGAACGGCGGGTGAACAATCTCGCCGGCGGCCAGCGGCCCGACGTCGAAGCCGTCCGCGAACAGCTCGCCGGCCAGGTCGCCGCAACTGTAATAGACGGCGTACGACGCGTCCGGGTCGAACTCGTCCAACGGGCGTCCGAGCAGGATGGAGAACGCCTTGGCCAATGCGTCCTGCCAGTCGTCGGACTGCGGCGAGACGGTCATCTGTACCTCCACGTGACGCGCAACGGCCAGGGCACCAACTCTGCCGCACGCCGAGGGGTGGATCGGACCGGGCGAGCATAGCCAGGAGCGCGCAGTCCAAAAGCGACGCGCGACGGACATGAGAGAAAGCCGCGTAGAGCGCACCCCGCTGGCACCGATCCCCGCGACTCTCCTCACAGTCGATCTCCGGCGGGCTTGAGCCGCGTTGTCCGGCACCGGCATGCCCATTCGACCTGCTCTAACAGGTGAAGCGGAAGAACCGCTGTCGGCCGACCGAGCACGCCGAGCCGCTCGCCGAGCGACCGATCTAGCAGGTCTTGACTCTGACTTATGCGAGACCGGCACATCGAATGCGGCGACTTCACGCGCCGGGCTGGACTTCACCGGAAGAGAGGCCCGGCTAGGCCCGCTCGCCAAACTCTGGTAGCGCGGACCGCCCACAGCCCGCAGCCCCGGCACGACCACAACAAGGTCGCCAAGCGCATCGGTCGTGCCCTCGGCTCGGCCCTCGCCCAGACACCGCGTGAGTCACCAAGACCGGCGCGGCAGTGCGCGAGGTCCCCGAAACCGTCGCGCCGCGCCCAGGACACGACCAGGCGCGGCGCGAACGGTACGTCGTACCCCTGATCAGGTGACGGCGGTCAAGGCTCGCAGCTCCCGCGCCGCCGAAAGCTTCCGCGCGCGCTCCGGGACCACGTTGAGGACGATCCGCCCAAGCGTCATGTGTTTTGTGCGGCGTCGTTCGGCGGGAATGCCCTGGATGATCCGCGAGGCTTCTTCCATGCCGGCCGCAGGATCACTTCGCGCCTCCAGCACCGCGCGGTGAAGGCTGATCGAGATCGCTCCCCCCACATCGGATTTGGGGTACCGATCTTGAGCTTCGGTGGCGCGCCTGACGTCTCCCGCCAAGGTGTAGACCACGCTCTTGTCGAACCACAACCCTTGTTCACGTCGCGCCCAGTCGTCCTCGACGATCATGGGTGTGGTCATGTGGTCGAAGCTGAACTCGGCCTTCCTCAGTGCGGCGATCGCGTCGTCGTACCTCCCCATGTGGGCGAGAATCTGAGCCTGGGACGCCAATGCCGAGACGAGCGGCACGCTGTGCCGGTCCCCCGCCAAGCGTTCCGCGTCCTGAGCGACGGCAAGCACGTTGGCCAGATCCTCGCCCGGGAAGCCATGACGGTAGAGAGCCTCTCTGCCGCGTAACCACGACGCGAGCAGCGGGTCGCCGGATTCATTCCCGAGCGCGCGGGTCTTGTTCCACCAGCGTCGAGACTGCCGATGGTCGCCCAGGTCAACGAGCTTGCCCGCGATCAACATCGCGTACTGCGCGGCGGCATGGGTCAGGTCACGTCGAACACCCTCGGGTTGTGGACGGGCGAGGTGGGGGGCCATCGCCATGAAGTCGGCCGCCAGCGCCGCGAGGGCGACCGTGGGCGCCTCCACCCGGGCACGCTGCGTGTGTACGCCGACCGCGTCTTCCCAATCGTCGATCATGTCTTGAGAGAGGCTCGCCCCGGCGAGGACCGGTTCGCTGTCCTGCCACCCCTGGGTCAGGGCGGCGAAGACCGGCGCGGCGGCCGCGCCTGCGGTCAGGGCTGTGACGTTCTGGAGGAGATCCCTGCGATTCACGTCGCCGTCCCCATGGTCGGGAGTTGGACTCGGTTCTACGGTACCCCCCGGTATGCCGGGTGACTCTTCGACCGGGAGCCCCGACGCGGATTGCGCGCGCCTTTCCAGCTCGTCACCGAAAAGATCTTCCTTCGTCATCTCGAAGACGGTCGCGTAAACGTCCGCCCAGATGTCGGGAAAGTGGATGCCCTTTTCCCACCTGTAGATCTGGGCACCGGTACCTCTGACCCCCGCAGGGGTCAGAGGCAAGCTCAGAGCGCCCCGCAAGCGGCGGGCCAGGTCATACTTACCCCAGCCTCGATCCAGACGTTCCGTTTCCAGGCGAATCGCCCATTGGGGGCGCGGTCTCTGGGACATGGCTTCTACACCCTTCCGCAGACGCTTGGCATTGCCATTGTCAACGGTGCGCGACCGATTGCGCAGGGCTTTAACCCTGACGAGAGCGGCGCTCAGGCATCGAGTTGACGTCAAGCCGGTACAGATCCCCGCACGGCAGACAAAGCGACCCCGGCCCCAGTGATCTCAAGCACCGAGCGCGACATCATCGAAAAAAAGAGGCCCGCTACAGGAAAGGCCAAGTGAAGCCGTCCTACACAGCCCCGGGCAAGCCAGAAGCCGCGAGTCGCCTAGACCGGCGCGGTGATACGGGGTCACCTCCGCCCCGTGTCCGCCGCATCACCGAGAACGAGGGGCGACCAAGCGGGGCGCGTGATCGGCACGTCGTGATCGCGATTAGGCGGTGACGGTCAGGGCACGGAGTTCCCGTGCCGCCGGAAGCGCCCGCGCTTGTGGATCGGGTAGCGCCCTGATGATCTCGCCGGCCACTCTGCGCCGTGCGGTGCTCCCAGGGACTCCTTGAACCGCAGCCACCGCCCTCTCCAACCCCTCGGCGATCTCCCCTTCCCGGACGAGCACTATTGGCCGCATCAGCTGGAGGTTCGTTCGCGTCCCTTCCCGTTCAAGGGGAGAGAGCTCCAAGGCGCGATCAATCGCGGTGTTGGCCTGCCGAGTCTTGCCGAGCATCGCATACGAGAGAGATTCGGTGAATCTGAGATACTCCTCCGGCCAGCCCCACGGAGTTATGTGATCGCCAGTGGTGGGGCTCGAAAGTTTCTCGAAGACTCCTCGCAGCCTCGCCAGCGATTCTTCAGCCCCCGCCGAATCTCCCTGTGCGGCACGGGATTCGGCTTGTGTCTGCAGAGCCGTCGCCAGGCCCACGCTCGGGGCCGGCCCGGCACGCCCGATTGCCTCGCCGAGCAGGGAATCGACGAGAGCAGCGGGACGTCCTTCACAGGCGGCTCGGGCGGCGTTGTAGGCGTGCACCCAGATGATCAGTTCTTGATCACCAGACGCCTCGGCCGCTCCGATCGCCGACTGAAATGCTCGACGAGCCGCGCGCAGGTTTCCCAAGTCGCTCAACTCTTGCGCCAAGTAGGCCGAAAGCTGGGCACCGACCCTGAGGAGATTTTTCCTGTGCGCTTCGGGTAGGTTCTTGCCGAGAGTCGCGCCAATCGACGCCAGATCCCAGGTGAGATCCTGCGCAAGCGCACCCGTAGGCTTCACCCAAATCGTTTGGGAGTACTCCCACGCGGCCTCTTCCCAGTGAGGCCGGAGTGGAGTCGCGGATTCGCTCACGGAACCATCGATGCCCGACAGTACGGATTCGAAGGCTCCCGGGGGGATCGCCGTCCCCGCGCCGAGTGCGGCGATGACCTGTAGTGCGGCGCGTCGGTTCATGTCGTCGTCCCCGTGGTCGGGAGTTGGACCGTCTTCCACGGTACCGCCCGGTATGCCGCGCGCGTCGTCAGGTGGAGGCCCCGATGCGGAGGGTGAGCGCCTTTCCAACTCGTCGCCGAAAAGATCTTCCTTCGTCATCTCGAACACGGTCGCGTAAACGTCCGCCCAGATCTCGGGGAAGTGGATGCCCTTTTCCCACCTGTAGATCTGGGCACCGGTACCTCTGACCCCCGCAGGAGTCAGAGGCAAGCTCAGAGCGCCCCGCAAGCGGCGGGCCAGGTCATACTTACCCCACCCCCGATCCAGACGCTCCGTTTCCAGACGAATCGCCCACCGAGGGCGTGATTGCTGAGACATGGCTTCTACACCCTTCCGCGGACGCATTGCGTTGCCATTGTCAACGGAACGCGACCGATCGCGCAGGGCTTTAACCCTGAGGAGTACGAAGCCCGCGCATCGAGTTGGCGGCAACCCGATACAGATCCCCGCACGGCAGACAAAGCGACCCCAGACACAGCGATCTCACGCGCCGGGGCGGGACCTGATGACGGGTCGTTCTCGACGGGTACGCCCTGTCGGCGCGCGCCCGGGCGGGTACTGCGGGCTCGACCAGGGGGCACAGATCAGCACGACCGCCGAGCAGGCCGCCGAGAACATCGGACGGACGTTCGGGCCGCCGCCCGCCTGACCACCTCACGAACCGCCCAGACCGGCGCGGCCAAGGGCTACGCGATCGGTACATCGTGACCGCGATCAGGCAGTGGCGATCATCGCTCGCGACTCCCGCGCCGCCGGATGCGCCCCCGCTTGTGGGATCGGGCAGCGACCGGAGGATTTCCCGGGCCGCTCTGCGTGGAACCATCGATCCCCCCAGAGTGCGGATTTGAAGGCTCCTGGGGGATCGCCGTTCCTGCGTCCTGTGCGGCGATGACCTGTAGTGCGGCGCGTCGATTCACTTCGTCGTCCCCGTGGTCGGGAGCTGGACTTCCTTTCGCTTGATGGCACCCTCCCGCAGACGCATTGCGTTGCCCTTGCCCACGGTGCGCGACCGATCGCGCAGGGCTTTGACTCTGACGAGTGCGGGGCCCGCGCATCGAGTTGATGGCAACTCGGCGCAGATCCCCGCATGGCAGACAAGCGACCCCCGGATTCGGCGAGCTCCAACCGCCGGCCGGGAACTGACCGGAGGAGAAATCCGGCTATGAGCGAGGACGGCCAGGCAGGCGAGTCGGGCGTGAGTGAACGCCCGGACGATGCCGAGCACCCCGACGCCTACGCGCGGCTTGGGGCGTTGATGTCCCGGCTCCACGTCTACGGGCTGGAGACCGTGCTGCAGCGGCGCAAGCTGATCGTGATCAACCCGAAGGCGCCGGGGTGCTGCCCGGACGTGCCGCGTCCGGCGGACACCATCACGTGCAAGGCGCGTGAGGACGACGGCGGGCGGGCCTGGTTCTTCACGTCCTGGGGCAAGCCCATCGCCCAGGCGAACCACATCGTGGACGCGGCCTTGATCGTGGCCACCACCCTCGGCGCGCCGACGGAACACGGCTGCGCCGGTGAGTGAATCCGAGCGTGGACGCGGGGGGACGGGTGACGCGGCAGAGCCCCCCGCGTCCACTTCACCCGGCGAGCGGCTGACCGAACTGGCGACTCTGCTGCGCAGGCGCTTCTCCGGCATCGCGCCGATCCTGCCGCACGGGACGGAGATTCTGCATCTCATCCGCTCCGGAAAAGGACCCCACTACGTCGTCTGGGCCCGCCACCGCTGCGCCTACCTCTGGTACTGCGGACCCGACCACGGCGCACAGATCGGCACGACCGCCGACCAGGCCGCCGCGACCATCGGCCGGACGCTCGGGCTGCCACCCGCCTGAAACACCTACGAACCACCCAGACCGGCGCGGTGGTGCGGGTCGACGCCGCCCCCGAGGTCCCCGCACCACCGCGCCCTTCCACGGCCCGGACCGAGTCGAGCACCTGGCCGAGAGATCGGCCGGGTCGGCTGCTTGCGGCGTAGTAGCGTGCGCCAGCGTGATGATCTTTTCCGAGCGGGTGGACGCGCTTCGGGTGGCGGCGCAGGCCGGCGACGGCGAGGCCGCCCGGGAGTACGGACGGTTGCTGACCCTGCTTCCGGAGGCGGCGGAGAACGAACCGGTCTGGGCCGGTGAACCGTGGTTGCGCGCTGCGGTCGCCGCCCTGCCCGACGACGCGCTTGCCCGCACGCTGCTGGGGAGCCTGCTGGTCACGCAGGTCGCGGCCTGGCAGAACATCATCGACCTCGACCACAATGCCGACGGGGAGGAGATCGAGGCCGCGAACACGCGGCGGCGGGAGGAGGCGGAGGAGCTGCTCGGCGGCGTCCTGCGCGCGGACCCCGAAGCGCCCACGCCCAAGGCGTGCCTGGCGGCGCTGGCCGAAGTGTTCGACGAAGGCGCCTACCCGGAGAGCGAAGACGGAGCCTTCCCTTACGACTACCACCACGTCCAGACGGACCTGTGGAGCGGCTCGGTATGCACCACGCTTCAACTGGTCGTCACCGATCCCGAAGAATTGCGCTGGGCCTGCGACCAATGGTTGGCGAACTACGAAGACTGGACGGACGGGCTCACCCTTACCTCGTACTCCCGGGGTAAGGAGATCGGCAATGTGACCCTTTCAGAAGGCTCGGCAAAGGCCATCGACTGGGACGCGGTGACCATTCCGCCCTTGGCGGGCACCCCGCTGCCTCCGGGGCACCCTGCACCACACTGGCGTACCTACTACGGGTTCAGCGCCGAGGTCGGCTGAACAGTGGAAACAGTGAGCTTCTGAGAATCGCGTCCCACCTTACGGTGCCCGGGTCGAGTTCAGGCTGCCAGGGGCACTGGACGGTGAACCCGTGCGGCCGGCACGCGGCCCGTCCGGGCGAACAGGGTCCGCTCGTCGCGTAGAGCCGGGGTGGCGCCGCCTTCCGATCGCTGCGGCCCGGCGGCGCCACCCCTACTAGCGACAATCGCAGGTCTTACGGGCTGGAGCCCCGACCGGCACGCCCCCCTTTCGACCCGCCGCCCCTCCTCGTCGAGTGCCCGCCGGTCCTTCGATCACCCCCGGCGAGGAACAGACGCCGGTCAGCGTGACGACCGCAAATCCCACGGGCTGGAGCCCAGACCGGCGCGGCCTCCTGTTTCGGGTCGCTGCCGTCCTTGCCGGGTGCAGTCCGGTCGTTCGGATCGTCCCGCGAGGTCAGACGCCGGTCAGCGCCGCCGGGGCGTCGCCGGGCTCCCGGAGGGAGGCCAACAGGGCGTGGGCCTCGTGTTCGGTCATCCGGGACGTGTCGTACGGGACGCCGTTGACCCAGCGCTGGGTCCGCGTCCGAACTGTCCACCGCCGATCTGCTCACCTGGCCGCATCAGATCAACAGCGGTCTCTGTGACCGGCTCCTGTCCGCCTTCCACATCGGCGGAGCCGATCTGCGCATCGTCCGGACCGCCGACAGCGTGCACGCCATCGCCGCGCATGTCGCCGCGGGCACGGGCATCGGCATCGCGGTCGAATCCGCGCTCGACCACCGGCCGCCCGGCCTGCGCGTCATCCCCCTCAGCGGCCCTTCGACCACCGCCGACCAGGTCGTCCTCACGCCCGCCGAGCCGTCGGACACCGCCACGGCACTGCGCGACCTGCTGCTGGACGCCTCGGCGGAGTCGCCTTCCGTCGGCCGCTGACGGGCGGTGCGGGCGCGCTGGCTACGATGATGATCATGTTGCCTCGGACGGAGATCGACGGGCATCCCCCGCGCGCTGACGACCTGCTGGCCCCGGCCCTGGTGAACTACGGCCACGTCACCGTCATGCAGGTGCGTGACCGGGCCGTCCGTGGGCTCGACCCGCATTTGGCGCGCCTGGACGCGGCCAACCGCGAGCTGTTCGGCGCCGGGCTCGACGGCGAACGGGTCCGCGAGCACGTCCGGCACGCGCTCGGCGAAGTGGCCGATGCCACCGTGCGCGTCACCGTGTTCCAGAACGGTGAACAGGTATCAGTGATGGTCACGGTCAGGCAGCCCTCGGAGGCGCCGACCGTCCCCCAGGGCCTTCGGTCCGTCGACTACCAGCGGCCGGTCCCGCACATCAAGCACACCGGGACCTTCGGCCAGATCCACTACGGCACGCTCGCCGAACGCGAGGGCTACGACGACGCCCTGCTCGTCGACCACGACGACGCCGTGATCGAGGCCGGGATCGCGAACGTCCTCTGCCACGACGGCGACGCCTTCGTGTGGCCCGACGCACCGGCCCTGCCCGGGATCACGATGCTCCTGCTGGACCGGGCCGGGCTCGGAGCCCGCCGCCGCAGGATCCGCCGCACCGACCTGACGTCCTGCGCGGCGGTCTTCGTCACGAACTCCAGGGGAGTCTCCCCCGTCGGCCGCGTCGACGACATGGAGATCCCGCAGGACCAGGACATCGCCGCGCGGCTGACCGGCCTCTACGCCTCGATCCCATGGGACGTCATCTAGGCCGTACCGGGAAGCACATGCCGCCTCGGCGGCCATAACCGGCCGTCCTGGCATTTTCTCGGGGTGGGATGATCGTCTGGTGAACCACACCGGAATGCATACGCTTTTATGGGGGGACGTAATAGCGGACGGCTTGTTCAGCCTGCACGTCGGCGCCGTTGATCCGGCGTGCAAGAGAGCGGGCCTCAGTTGGACGGGCGTGCGTCGAGATGACGTGTGGGTCGATGTGCCCATGGGCACGGTCTCCCTCTTTTTCAACCTCACCGGTGCGGCACTCAAAGTGCCCGACCCCGAACGGCCCGGTCACACCGTGGTCGCCGCCGACGCGTGGGTGGCCGGGCCGCTCGACCACCACACCGTGACCGAAGGCCCCGCCGATATCGACCTGCTCCGGGTCGAGATGAACCCATGGGACGCCCACCGGCTGTTCGGCGGGCGGCCGATACGCGAGATCGCCAACGCGGACATCCCTATGGAGGACCTCCTCGGCCGGTGGTCGACCGGGATGCTGCACCGGCTCCAGGACACCGAGGACCCTCGCGACCGGGTCCACTGCCTCCGCACCGCCTTGGCCGCGCGGCTGAGCGACGGCCCCGGCCCCGATCCGGCCGTGCTCCACATCTGGCGGCGGATCCGCGCGTCCGGCGGACGGGTCCCGATCGGCGAACTGGCCGCGGAGATGGGCTGGACACGGCGGCACCTGACCCGCAAGTTCACCCAGCACGCCGGCCTGCCGCCCAAGAGCATGGCACGGATCCGGCGCCTGCACCTCGCCCTCGGCCTGCTGGCGACCGGCCCGGAGATCGCCATGAGCGACCTCGCCGTCCGATCCGGCTACAGCGACCAACCCCACCTGACACGCGAGATAAGGGCCCTGACCGGAAGGACGCCGTCACGCCTGTTCACCGACCTCGTCGACCTGTGCGGAGACCCCGACTAGCTCCGCGTCTCCACTTCGTCCAAAACCCACCCGTCCCGAGAACGGCCCGGATCGGAACATCCCGCGGCCATAAGCGGCCGCTCTGACATCGCGTCAGGGTGGGATGATCAGTCGGTGACTCGCATCGGAATACAAGCGCTTTGGTGGGGTGACGTAAGAGCGAACGGCCTGTTCAACTTGGGCGATGGCACGGCGGGGTCATCGCGTAACAAGGTGGGCCCCAATTTGACCGGCGTGCGGCGAGATAATGTGTGGGTCGATGTGCCCATGGGCACGGTCTCCCTCTTTTTCAACCTCTCCTGTGCGGGGCTCAAAGTGCCCGACCCGCAACGGCCCGGTCGCGTCCTGATCGCCCCCGACGCGTGGGTGGCCGGGCCGCTCGACCACCACATCGTGACCGAAGGCCCCGCCGAGGTCGACCTGCTCCGGATCGAGATGAGCCCCTGGGAGGCCTACCGCCTGCTCGGCGGGACGCCGATTCGGGAGATCGCCAACACGGACCTTCCCATGGAGGAGTTCCTCGGCCGGTGGGCGACCGAAATGCTGTACCGGCTCCACGACATCAAAGATCACCGCGACCGGGCCCGCTGCCTCCGCGCGGCCCTCGCCGCGCGGCTGAGTGACGCCCCCGGCCCCGACCCGGCCGTGCTCCACATCTGGCAGCGGATCCGCGCCTCCGGTGGACGGGTCCAGATCGGCGAACTGGCCGCGGAGATGGGCTGGACGCGCCGGCACCTGACCCGCAAGTTCACCCAGCACGCCGGCCTGCCCCCCAAGTCCATGGCACGGATCCGGCGCCTGCACCTCGCCCTCGACCTGCTGGCCACCGGCTCGGGAATGGCCATGAGCGACCTCGCCGTCCAATGCGGCTACAGCGACCAACCCCACCTGACACGCGAGATGAGGGCCCTGACCGGAAGGACACCATCGCACCTGCTCCCCGACCTCATCGACCGGCGTGAGGACGAGGACGAACTCGGCACGTCCCATTCATTCAAGACCTCACCCGCTCCCGGGAACTACATTCGGCCCTAGTTCCTCCCGGGCTCGCCGCACAGGGGCCCGGAGGGCTCGTCAGACCACGTGAACGGCCCGCACCCGGTCTCCTGGTTCCGCCGACGCCGCTCCCGCAGCTCGACGGCCGACGCCCATGCCCCCTCGTCCGGGGTGGGCCGTCACCCGATCACGGGAGGATTCTGCTTTGCACATGCCATTGGGCCGCAAGGGCCGCCTGGCCCTCACCATCGCCGCCGCCGTGACGATGCCGTGCACGACGATGACCGGTCCCGCCCACGCGTGGGTGTCGATCCCGAAGGCGTCTAGGTCCTGAGGCGACCTCGCGGCCCCCGGGGTGAGCCCCCGGGGCACCTCGACGTGCGGTGATTTCCGGTCAGGGCCGGTTTCGGACAGTGGACGGCGCCGCGAATCCCGACGTCAGGGGGCCGCGTACCGCCATCATTAGCGCACTTCCCGATTACTGGAGTCATCTGTGCGCAGGCTGTTGTGCGTGGTCGTCCTACTTTTGGTCACGGCGGTTTCGGTTGGCGTGGCCCAGGCCATGAACGGTCAGCCGAAGGGCGGCAGTGTCACGATCCAACCCGCGGCAGCTCAGGCCGCCGCCCGGACGGCGGCAGCGGGGCCCGGCAGCACGCCGTGCTTCCAAGGGCATCCCGTCCCCAACCCCTGCTCCAGTTCCGACCCGCAGGTGAGGCTGCGCTTCTACACGTCCTCCGGTGACACGTCGAGCTGCTCCTTCACGGCCAACATCACGTGGGGCGACGGGGCGAAGACCGCCCAGTCGTTCCGTGGCGGGCCGCTCAACGCCACCGTCGTGCTGATCCGCCACCTCTACGCCCGGCGGGGCACCTACTCGATCAACGGCCAGGTGTCGTCACCGTCCGGCTGCAACGGCTTCAGCTTCTCCCTCAAGTTCGTTCTCCAGCGCCTCCGCGCTCCCGCGACGCTCGCGGCACTCGGAGACTCCTACTCCGCCGGCGAGGGGACCGAGGCATACGACCCCAAGTCGCGGACCTGTCACCGTTCGCCCAACTGGGCCTGGCCGAGGCTGCTGCCCAAGCACAACCCCGCCATCACCACGGTGAACCTGCTGGCCTGCTCGGGGGCCAAGTCCACGAGCCTCGACAAGAACGACAAGTTCGAACGGGCACAGCTGGTGACCCTGAAGAACCTCAAGCCGCAGCCCAACCTCGTCACGATCACGATCGGCGGCAACGACATCGGCTTCTCCGGCGTGCTCAAGGACTGTTTCCTTCATGACTGCCTGCGCACCGGCGTCCTGGAGGAGACGGAAAAGAAGATCGCCCACCAGCGCGGCACGCTCATGCAGGACTACCAGCGCATCCAGTGGGCCGCGCCCAACGCGACGGTGCTCGTGGTCGGCTACCCGCAGATCTTCAACGACCACCGCAACTGCGGCCGCTACACCTGGGCGGAGGCGCACCGGCTGAACCGGCTTGGCGCGATGCTGAACGACCAGATCAAGGCCGCGGCGGGCAACGTCAGACTCAACTACGTCGACGTGACCGACGTGTTCCGCGGACACGAGGAATGCGCTAAGGATTCCTGGGTCTACCCGATCACGTGGACGACCGGCGCCTTCCAGCAGGAACCCGCACACCCGACCAAGCGGGGCCAGCAGGCCATCGCCGCCGCCGTGGCCAGGTACATGTCCGAACACCTCTGACCAACACCTGCCGACCGGCGGTGCCTTCGCTACGGCCTACGACCAGGCAGTTCTTTTCAGGACTTATCGCTGTTCACCATCGTCAACATGGCGTGCTTCGGCGCGGTCATGCTCGTGCTGTGGCGGTGGGGCTGGCTCGGTGAGTCCGGTGTAGCCACCTGGGGCAGGGCTCGCCGCTGGTGGCTCGCCATACCCGCATCAAGCCCGGCACAGGGGAATGACCGGGAACGTCGCGGATGGGCACGCGCGCCGAGGCTCGCGCTTGGCCCGCGAGCTCGCTGCTCAGAGAATGTACGTTCGACCCAAATCCTCAAGGCGTAGATCCGGAATCGCCTCGACAGGGCGGATCGTCATTGATCGGAATCTGACTTCAGGTCTTGCGACAAAAAGAGCAGCCCATTGCCCCGAGAGGTGCTCACTGCCCTCCGGACCAGAGAACTCACCCACCAGGGTGATGAGATATATTGGTCTTGGCAGGGCGTCGATAGCACCGCCCCATATGGCCTTCACCGCAGCACGATGAGTGGTTGCAACTACGCGGATTTCTCTTGGAGAAGTATCGCCATGTTCATTCGCCCACGCGTGGCAAAATTCTCGAATCCGATCGAGGGTTTAGGCTGTGATCTCTTCCATGGGCATTCTGTGAACCTCACGGGGCGCGGCTGTCGACATCGCAGTGTGCTGGGTCGAGGGCGAACACCAAGAACGCGGCCGAGGGCAGCGCGGCTGTGGCGGTGATGCTGTAGATCGGTGAACCGGTCGGTTGGGTGGGCACCTGAGCGGCCGACGTCCACTGGCAGGGCGTCTCCCTGGGGATCGCCTGGGCGGACGTGTGTTGGCTGGTCGTGGGGTTAGGACGGGGTTTTGCGGGTTAGGAAGGCTCGCATTCGGGTTTGTTTTTCTTCGCTTTCGAAGAGGATCGCCTGGGCCAGGTCGTCGGCCAGGGGGTGGGGGCCATCGGCGTCCAGGACGAGTTTGGTCAGGCGCAGAGCGGACGGGGCGGAGCGGGCCATGCGGTCGAGGAGGCGGTGGGCGTGGTCCAGGAGGTCGGCGGGCGGGACGATCTCGGCGATCAGGCCGAAGCGTTCGGCGGCGGCGGCGTCCAGGGTGCGGCCGCCGAGGAGGACCTGTTTCGCCACGGAACGGCCGACCAGGTCGCCGAGCCGCCAGCAGGCGCCCGCGGCGGCGAGGATGCCGAGGCCCGGTTCGGGGTTGCCGAACACCGCCGACGGGGTCGCCAGCCGGATGTCGCAGGCGTAGGCCAGCTCCGCGCCGCCGCCGAGGGCGTACCCGTCGACGGCGGCGCAGGTGGGCAGGGGGAGGCGGGCGATCCGGTCGAAGAGGCGGCTGTTGATGCCGGCGAGGGCCTCGTCCCGGCCGCGCTCCAGCAGCTCACCGATGTCGGCGCCCGCGGCGAACACGCCGCCCCGGCCGGTGAGCAGCAGCAGCCGGGGGCGTCTTTCCAGGTCGGCGCACACGGCGTGCAGTTCCTCGACCATCGTCGCGTTGATCGCGTTGCGGGCCTCGGGGCGGTGCAGCTCGACGACCGTGCGGTCGTCCCGCTCGGTGACCGCCAGGGTCTCGAACGCGCCGGTCATGGTCGCCTCCCGCATGCTTGACACCGCCGCCCGACCACGGCTTTCATGGCCTTTCTAACCGTCCATTCGGTCAGTTTCAAGCCGGGGGTGCGCGATGGAGGCGGAGCCGCCGAACGGCGACGGCGCGGCGGCGGCGATGTTCGGTGCCGACCGGGCGTCGCGGGCCCTCGGGATCGAGCTGGTGTCGGCGGGCGGCGGACGGGCCGTGGCGCGGATGCGGGTGACGGACGACATGGTGAACGGGCACGCCATCACGCACGGCGGGTACGTCTTCCTGCTCGCCGACACGGCGTTCGCGTGCGCGTGCAACAGCCACGGGCCGGTGACGGTGGCCGCGGGCGCCGACATCACGTTCGTCGCGGCGACGCGCGCGGGTGACCTGCTGGTCGCCGAGGCCGGGGAGCGCACCCGGTTCGGACGCAGCGGGATCTACGACGTCACCGTCCACCGGGAGGACCCGGACGGATCGCGCGAGGTGGTCGCCGAGTTCCGGGGTCGCAGCCGCGTCCTCGGCAGATAGGGGACGATCATGACGGATGACCTCGACCCGGCCGAGCGGCTGTCCCACGTGGCGCTCCAAAAATTGCAGCTGGACCGGCTGCGGTGGACGTTGCGGCACGCCTACCAGAACGTCGCGTCCTACCGGCGGCGATGGGACGCCGCGGGCGTGCACCCGGACGACCTCCGCTCACTGGACGACCTCCCCCGCTTCCCCTTCACCACCAAGGACGACCTGCGGGCCGGATACCCGTACGGGTCGTTCGCCGTGCCGATGGAGCAGGTGCGCCGCGTCCACGCGTCCAGTGGCACCACCGGCAAGCCGACCGTGGTCGGCTACACCGAGCGCGACCTGGACGACTGGGCGGGGCTGGTAGCGCGTTCGATCCGCGCGGCGGGCGGACGGCCGGGCGACACGGTCCACGTCGCCTACGGGTACGGGCTGTTCACCGGCGGGCTCGGCGCGCACTACGGCGCCGAGCGGCTCGGCTGCACGGTCGTCCCGGCGTCGGGCGGCATGACGGCGCGGCAGGTGACGCTGATCCAGGACCTGCGCCCCGACGTCATCATGGTCACCCCGTCGTACATGCTGACGCTGCTGGACGAGTTCGAGCGGCAGGGCGCCGACCCGCGGGCCACGTCGCTGCGCGTCGGGATCTTCGGGGCGGAGCCGTGGACGGAGGCGATGCGCGTGGAGATCGAGGAGCGGTTCGGGTTGGACGCGGTCGACGTCTACGGGCTGTCAGAGGTGATGGGGCCGGGCGTCGCGCAGGAGTTCGCGGAGACCAAGGACGGCCTGCACCTGTGGGAGGACCACTTCTATCCGGAGATCGTCGACCCGGTGACCGGGGAGCTCCTGCCCGACGGGGTGCGGGGCGAACTGGTGCTCACGCCGCTGACCAAGCAGGCGATGCCGGTCGTCCGATACCGGACCGGCGACCTCACCCGGCTGCTGCCGGGGACGGCGCGGCCGGCGTTCCGGCGCATGGAGCGGGTCACCGGCCGCACCGACGACATGATCATCCTGCGGGGCGTGAACGTGTTCCCGACGCAGATCGAGGAGGTCGTGCTGGGCGTCGCGGGGCTGTCGCCGCACTTCCAGCTCGTCCTGGACCGGCTGGAGCGGCTCGACCGGATGACGGTCCGGGTCGAGGCGCGGCCCGGCTGCCCGGACGGGCGCCGCGACCCGGCCGCGCGGGAGCTGGCCGCCGCCGTCAAGGACGGCGCCGGGGTCAGCGTCGAGGTCGAGGTCGTCGCCCCGGAGACGCTGGAGCGCTCGGTCGGCAAGCTCCGCCGCGTGGTGGACCGCCGCGGCTGACGCCGCCAAGCCCGGGGCCGCCCGGGGCGCGCGTCCCCGGGCGGCGGGACGGTCTCAGCGCTTCAGGCCGTGCTCGATCGCCTCGATGATCCGCGGCCGCAGCTCGGCGGCGCTGATGATCGCGTCGACCGAGCCGACCTCGACGGCGCGCTGGACGCTGTGCACCCGGTCGAACTCGGCGGCGACCTCACCGAGCTTCTCGGCCCGGACCGACGCCTGCGTCTCGGCGAGCAGGGCGGTCAGCCCGGCCCGCTCGGCGCCGCTCGTCTCCGACACCCGCGTCTTCAGCTCCGTCACGCGCGGGTCGGTCGCGGTGCGGTTGTTCACCTCGCCGGAGAACACCACGGCCGCCGCCGGGGCGCCGCCGAGCACCGAGGCGAACGAGCCCTCCAGCGCCAGGACGGTCATGTTCGGGTTGAGCGTCTTGGAGAACACCACGAACGCGCCGCCGTGGTAGCGGGAGACGACGCAGAACACGATCGGGCCCTCGAAGTTGACGACCGCCCGGCCGATCTCCGCGCCGTACTCCAGTTGGAGCCTGCGCATCGACTCCGGTGAGCCGTCGAACCCCGACAGGTTCGCCAGCACGACCACCGGCCGGTTGCCGGACGCCGCGTTGATCGCCCGCGCGGTCTTCTTCGACGACAGCGGGAACAGCGTGCCCGCGGTGTAGGTGTCGGGGCCGTCGGTGGGCGGGAAGCCGCGCCGCGGCACCGCCCGCGACTCGATGCCGATCAGGCAGACCGGCCGGCCGCCGATGTGCACGTCCTGCACCGCCGACGTCTCCGCGTCGGCCATGCCCGCCCAGCGTTCCAGCACCGGGTGGTCCTGGTCGGACAGGGCGCGCATCACCGTGCGGATGTCGAACGGCTTCTTGCGGTCGGGGTTGTGCTCGGCGGAGAAGATCTCGCCGACGGTCGCGAAGTCGCTGCCCGCGACCTCGTGCGGGAAGCCGGAGACGTCGCGGTCGGACGGGTCGTCCGTGCCGGCCGGACGCGGCGCCGCCTCGCCGGGCGCGATGTAGGTGTGGTCGTAGTGCGCCATCAGGACGTCGCGGGCGGCGGGCAGGTCGGGCGCCCAGTACTGCGCCTGGCCGTTGGGGCCCATGACGCGGTCGTAGCCGCCGATGCCGAAGTTGTCCTCGGCCGACACGCCGCCGGAGAAGTCCAGCGCCTGCTTGCCGGTGAGGACCATCGCCGAGTCCGGCGTCATGACGAGGATGCCCTTGGTGTGCATGAGCATCGTCGCCTCGGCGTTCCAGTACGGCTGGGCGCCGACGTTGATCCCGGCGACCACGACGTTGATCTCGCCGCCGTCCTGGGTGAAGGTGACGATCCGCTTGAGGACGGCCCCGACCCAGTCCATGTTCTCGGTGCCCGAGGACATCGACACCCGCGCGCCCGCCGACAGCGCGATCCACTCCAGCGGCACCCGCATCCGCTCGGCGAGGTCGAGCGCGGCGATGACCCGCGTGCACTCCGGTTCCGACAGCGCGCCGAGCGCCTTGGTCGGGTCGCCGAGCAGGACGACCCGGGTGACGCCCTCGGGGTAGCGCTCGGTCGGGGTGGTGACGACGCCGGCGATGATCGCGGCGGTGTTGCCGCCCTTCGGCCGGTCCACCGGGACGAGCGCGCCCCGCTCGTCCAGGTCGTGTTCGACGAACCCGCCGTCCGGCCCGGCCAGCACGCCGGTCAGCTCGTAGGGGTAGACGTTCCCGCGGCGGGCCGCGCGCAGCACCTTCTGGCGGTAGTCGTCCAGTGGCAGCACCGGGTCGGTGGACGGCTCGCCGACGTGCAGCCGCGCGCCGTGCCCCGGGTCGAGGATGATCCGGACGGCGACCTCGGTCAGCTCGCCCGCGGCGGTGCGCCGCCGGGCGACGAGCTGGACCTCCTCCAGCCCGGCGCCGGTCGTCATCGGCAGGATGCGCTTGACCAGGACGTCGAGGTCGGCCTCGGACAGCTCGATCGGCGGCCACACGTAGAGCATGATCCGGTTGGTGTCGAACCGCTTGTTCTGCGGGCGCCGCGCCTGGATGTTGCGGATGGCGTCGAGGCCGCCGTGCAGCTGGTCCTCCACCGCGGGCAGGGCGACGAGCGTGCCGTCGGCCTCGCGCAGCGGCGTCAGGTCGCGGACCTGGCTGAGCGCGACGAGCCGCTCGTCGGCCGGGTTGCTGCGCGCGACGGCCTTGAACAGGTAGATCTCCTCGTCCGCGGACGGCAGCCGGGTGAGGTCGAACTCGCGGAGCCGCTGGAGTTGCAGGCGCCGCGACATCTGCGGGTGCAGGCCGCGGATGAGGCGGTCCTCGGTGAAGCCCGCGCCGTCCGGCCGGAACGTGAAGTGGTGGTGCATCGCGGTGCCGCTGGTGCCGACGACGGTCGCGCTGACCCGGCGGACGGCCTCGGGCCGGGGCCGGCCGGCGAGCAGCTCCCCGATCCGCTCCGCCATCACGTCGGGTTCCGGGCGGTCCTCCCACCGGACGTACAGGTCGACGGCCAGGCCCCGCGCCGAGATGCCGTCGGTGAACGCGCCGAGGGCGCCGATGGCGTGCGGCAGCGCGTCGATGTCGACGGCGGTGGCGGCCACGCGCTCGACGGCGCCCGGCCCGGTGTGCTCGGCGGTGACGAACCGGCAGCCGTCGACGTCCCGCGCGGCGACGCCCGACAGGGGCCGGTTGCCGTAGTAGCGGCGGGTCAGCACCTCCAGCAGCGGCGCGTGGTCGCGGCCCTCCCGGCCGATCCGCTGCCCGATCAGCCGGACGAGCGGCTCGGACCCGGCGACCATCCCCTGGATCCGCTCGGCGCGGTCCGGCGCGTCGGGGTGGCCGTCCAGGTGGCGGAGCTCGTCGCGCACCTGCGCGTAGACCTTGGCGCGGTTGCGGCGCAGCAGCGGCTGGGTGAACCAGCGGAACACCACGCCGCGGGCCAGGTCCGACACGGCCGGGAAGCGCAGCTGCGTCGCCTCGACCACGTGCTCCAGGGTGAGCCCGGCGCGCTCGGCGAGCGACTCCAGCGGCGGCGGTCCGGCCAGCCACTGGCGCAGCAGCTCCGACACGATCGCGACGGCGGTGCCCGTCCGCTGCTGCGCCAGGAAGATCCGGAAGACCGCGTCCTCCAGCTCCGGCGTGCGGTCGGGGCCGTCGACGCCGTAGTGGGCGAGGACGCGGGTGAGCTTGGCCTGGAAGCTCTCGGTCACGCCCGCCCGCTCGACGTCCAGGCTCCGCAGGTAGGCGTGGAAGTACTCGCGCGGGCTGTGCACCGGGCTGCCGGGCTCGATGTCCAGCACGTCGCCGGGCTTGTTGCGGCTCAGCTCCGACAGGTCGGCGAACACGGTGAGGAGGTCCAGCTCGCCTTCCAGCGGCCGTCCCCCGGCCTCGGCGCGCGCCGTCAGGTAGGACTTCAGGGCGCGGTCGCCGTCGTGCGGGTCGGCGTCGAAGCCGAGCAGCAGGCCGCGCAGGTCGCGCACGCCGTGTTCGACGCGCTCGGACACCGACGCCGCGGCGGGCTCGGCGGGCAGCTCGACCTCGACGACCTCGGTGGTGGCCTCGGCCTCCGCGGCGTCGCCGTCGGGCAGCGGCTCCAGCCGCATGAGCGGCGCGCCGGTCTCCACCTGGCCGCCCGGCGACACGGGGCACTCGCGGACGCGGGCCCGGAACGGCGCGCGCAGCACCGTCTCCATCTTCATGCTCTCCAGCACGATGATCGGCGCACCGGCCTCCACCTCGTCGCCGACGGCCAGCGGCGTCGCGACGACCAGCGCGGGCGCGGGCGAGCGGACGACGCCGCCCTCGTCGCGGCTGACACGGTGCGTGACGCCGTCGACCTCGACCAGGTGGATCGGGCCGTGGGTGGCCGACACCAGCCGGAACCGGCGGCCGTTGACCACGATCTGGCCGCTGTGCTCGTCGTAGCGTTCCACCTCGACGTCCGCGGGGTGGACGTCGCCGCCGCCGGAGACGCCGACGCGGTACCGCTCCGGCCCGACGCGGGCGACGCTCACCCGGTAGCCGACGCCGCGGAGCTTGAGGTCCAGCGGGCGGCCGGGGTCGTGCCGCACCTGCGGGCGCCCGCCGTGCGCGGTGGCCAGCAGCTGCCGGCGGCTGACGTCCTCCTCGTCGCGGTAGGCCTCGATCGCCGCGGCGGCCAGCGCGACCGCGGAGTGCCGGTGGCCGACCAGGCGGCCCTCGGCGCGGACCCGGTCGATCCAGCCGGTGTCGGCGCTCGCGTCGATCACCTCGGGTTGGTCGAGCAGGTCGAGCACGAAGCTCTTGTTGGTGGCGCCGCCCTCGATGATGACGGTGGTGTCGGACATCGCCCGGCGCAGCCGGCCGAGCGCCTGCTCCCGGTCGCGGCCATAGGCGATGATCTTGGCGATCATCGAGTCGAAGTCGGCGGGGATGGTGTCGCCCTCGCGGACGCCGGTGTCCACCCGGATGCCGGGCCCGGCGGGCAGCACCAGGCGCGCGATGCGGCCCGGGGCGGGCGCGAAGTCGCGGTCGGGGTCCTCGGCGTTCAGCCGGGCCTCGATGGCGTGCCCGGCCTCGCCCGGCTGGGCGCCCTCCAGCCGTCCGCCGCTCGCCACGTGCAGCTGCAGCCGGACGAGGTCGGTGCCGGTGGTCAGCTCGGTGATCGGGTGCTCGACCTGGAGCCGGGTGTTGACCTCCAGGAACGCGAAGAGGTCGTCGCCGGGGTGGTAGAGGAACTCGACGGTGCAGGCGCCGCGGTAGCCGACGGCCACGGCGAGCCGCTCGGCCGACGCCTTCAGCTCGGCGGTCTGCGCGGGCGCCAGCACCGGCGAGGCGGACTCCTCGATGATCTTCTGGTTGCGGCGCTGGACGGAGCAGTCCCGCACGCCGAGCGCCCACGCGGTGCCGTACCCGTCGGCGATGACCTGCACCTCGACGTGCCGGGCGCCGGTGACCAGCCGCTCCAGGAACACGACGCCGGAGCCGAACGCGCGCAGCGCCTCCTGGCTGGTGCGCTCGTAGGCGTCGGCGAGGTCGTCGGCCGAGGTGACCTTGCGGATGCCGCGGCCGCCGCCGCCCGCGGTCGCCTTGAGCATCAGCGGATAGCCGATCTCGCCGCCCGCGCGCAGCGCGTCCTCCAGGGTGGCGACCTCGCCGCGGCTCCACGGCGCGACGGGCACGCCGACCTCCTCGGCGATCAGCTTCGCGCCGATCTTGTCGCCGAGCCGGCGCATCGCCTCGGCGCTCGGGCCGACGAAGGTGACGCCGATCTTCTCGCACAGCTCGGCGAACGCCGGGTCCTCGGCGACGAACCCCCAGCCGACCCACGCGGCGTCCGCGCCGGTCTCCACCAGGGCCCGCTCCAGGACGGCGTGGTCGAGGTACGGGCGGGCCGAGGCCGGGCCCAGGGAGTAGGCGATGTCCGCCTCGCGGACGAACGACGCGGTGCGGTCGGCGTCGGTGTAGAGGGCGATCGTCTCGATCCGCGCCCCCGTTTCCGCGGCGAGGTCCCTGACGGCGTGGATGAGCCGCATCGCGGCCTCACCACGATTGACGATGGCGACACGACTGAACACCGGCTGAGCCTCCCGACTACCCCGCACAGAAGGCGGCACCCGGATCCGGAGCGCCGCCCGCCCCTGTGTCTACCCTGCTCGATTACCGCCTTGTACACCAATGTCCTGCATCGCGCATGGCGGAGCCCCTGTCTTGTGGGGACCCTACAAAACGGGACGTGGCCGCGTTCGCCGAAGTGGGACGACCCACCGCAGTCATCCCCACCCCTATCAGGCAGGACGTGGCCACAGGCGGACACCTGTTCCGGAAATAGCCCGTCCCAAGGTCCGGGCGGGACGGCACGGGAACCGTAGGCTCGCGCTATGAGCGGATCTGAGCGGCCGGAGCGGGTGACGGGCCTCGCGGACGGGCCACCGGCGGGGGCGTTCGAGCTGGCCGACGTGGTCGAGGCCGTACGCGGGCAGCTCGCCCGCGCCGCCACGGCGGACGGCAAGGGCCTGAAGTTCGAGGTCGGCGACGTCGAGCTGGAGTTCACGGTCGTGCTCACCAGCGAGGCCAAGGCCAACGCCGGGGTCAAGGTGTGGGTCCTCAGCGCCGGGGCCTCGGCCGGATACGGCGAGGCCGTCACCCAGCGCATCAAGGTCGCCCTCAAGCCGGTGGACGAGCGGACCGGCCGCCCTCCCCGCATCTCCGACAAGGTCCAAGAACTGCCGCCGGACTGAACCCGGCCAGGCGACCCGAATTAGGGGTCGAGAACAGGGGTCACCCCACCGGGATCGGGGTGCAACACGACACGAGCCCGCTCGGGAAGCCCCTCCATGGTGCGCAGCCCTGCGGCGCGGATCTCGTCCCAAAGGGGAAGAGCCTCCTCGGCCGCCTTCCGCGCCGGTTCCGTCCGTCCTTGCCGCGCGAGCACCTCGGCTTGCGTGGTCAGCGCGAAGGCCAGCGCCGCCGTCCCAATATGGCCGTTGGCGACCTGGCAGGTACGGCAGAGGGGAACGGCGTCCTCAAGGGTGGCCAGCGCATCGTCATCCCGCTCCAGGAGGAACTCCGAGCGGGCCTTCGCCACCAGCACGAAGGCACGGGATCCTTCGGCCGGGTCGTCCTCGATCCACAGATCGGGCAGCCGGTCCAGCGCCCGCGAGGCCGCCGCCGCGCCCGCCTCGCCGTCACCGAGGAGGCAATGGCACAGGGCCGCGATCTGCCACGCCCTCATGATCCATTCGGCTCGTCCCGGAATGTCCATGGAGATCTCCGCGATGGCCTCCGCGATGCCGAGCACGGGCCCGATCGCGCGCTCGGGGTCGCCCAGCCAGGTGAGGCAGGCCGTCTCCGACAGCACCGACACCGCCTGGACCAGGGACGGCGCGGCGGGCGGTGCCGGGGATCCGGCCACCCGGCGTCCCTCGGCGATCAACGCCGCGCACTCGTCCGCGCTGCCGAGCACCAGGCTCATCCACGCGTGGAGGCAAAGCGCGTCGGCCAGCAGGTCCGCCTGGCGGCGATCCGACACCGCGCCCGGACGCAGGAGCGCGATGGTGCGGGCGCTCACGGCGAGAACAAGGTCGGGTGGCCGGAAGGCCAGGTAGTGCTGGACGAAGACCAGCAGTCCCAGAGCGAGGTCCGCCGTTCCGGGGTGCGGGACGGTGAGCGCCAGTGCCGCCTCGGCCGCACCCGGTGCCGGGCACTCCGCCCGCGCCGCCGCCCCGACCGCGAGGGCCCTGGCGGTCAGGATCATCCCGTCGGCCGCGTCCCCGGCCGAGAGCAGCCGGACGGCCTCCTCCGCCGTTTCCGCCGCGGCGGCGCGGTCGCCCAGCCGCAGCCGGAGACCGGCGAGCGCGACCAGGCATCCCGCCAGGTTCCGCCGCGCGCCGTCGCCGTCCCCGCCGGCCCGCGCCGCCATGACGGCCTCCGCCAGGACGTCCGCGGCCTCGCGGGACCGCCCGAGCATGAGCAGCGCGACGTGCAGCGCGTCCAGGGCGAGGACCCTGAGTGATTCGGGACCGTCGCCCCGCAGGAGTTCCGCCGCTTCCCGGGCGGCCTCCTCCGCCTCGTCGTAGCGGCCCAGCCGGTTGGCGCCGTTCGCGTAACCGATCAGGGAGCGTTCAAGCCCCTGGCGCAGCGCGGGACTCGTCCTGCGGAGTGAGATCACGGCCGCCTCGTGGTCGAGCGCCTCTTCGAACCGGCCGAGTCGCCGGCAGGCGGCGGCCAGCCGCACGTGCGCCTGGAGAACACGGCGATCCCGATCGTCCTCCGGCAATCGGGACGCCAGATCGAGTGCCGTGTGGGCGAGCCGCTCGGCCTCCTCCGGCTCCTCTCCCAGGTCGTCGAGCATCTCGGCCCGTGCCAGCCGGACGTACACCCGGCCGTCGAGGGAGAGTTCGGACGGATGGGCCCGCTCGAAGTCGAGCAGTTCTCGCGTCCAACGCTCGGCCTCCCGGTGACGGCCCAGCATGGCCGAGCTCCGGACGCACTCGACGAGCGCGCCGGCGAAGGTCATGTACCACGTCCCGACGTCCCGGGTCATGGCCACCACCTCACCGGCCGCGCCGCGCGCCTCCTCCCAGCGTCCGAGCGCGGCGTAGCGCCTGGCCATCGTGAGAAGGGGCAGAACGACGTGCAGGGCGGGCGTTTCCCTGCGGCGGAAGAGCGCGACCGCCGCCGCCGCATCCGTCAACCCCTCCTCAGACGGCCGCCCTAGCTTCGCCAGCGTGTAGGAGCGGTAGGTGTACAGCAGCCCTCTGAAGTCGTCGCTTCCGCTCGGGGCGGGCGGATGGGCTCCGATGGCCTCCTTCACCGCTTCCAGGGCCGCCTCGTGTTCCCCTAACGCGTCGAGTGCGATCCAGTGCGCCCGCAGGGCGACCGCGAGGTCTCCTTCTTCTCCGGGCACGCCCCGGTGACGGTCCACGACCTCCGCGCACAGGTCGCGGACGACGGCCCAGCGATCCACGCCCGGTCCTGCGGTTTCCTGGAGCTGGGCCAGCTCGTCAACGAGAGTCGCGGACCCTCCGGACGCGCGGTACTGGCGCAGGCATCCGTTAAGGACGCGACCCACTTCCCTGGTCTCGCCGACGGACCGCAGGGCGAGTAGAAGCGACCTGACCGTCCGGAAGAGGTCCAGCAGCCTTTCCGCGGGGACGTTGCCGTCTCTGTCGAGCCGGTACCGCACCGCCTCCTTGGCGAACGTGACCGCGAGTCTCCCGATCCCCGCGACCCGCAGTGCGTCGGCGCCCCCCGCGAAGACCATCGCGTAGTAGCCGCCGTTGCTCACGAAGGGGTCGCCGCGCGCCGTGCGGAGCGCCTCGTCCGCGGTGGTCTCCGCCTCGTCCGCCCGTCCGCGCAGCGCCAGCAGCCGGGTCCGCTGGATCAGCGCGGCGGTCAGCGGCCGGTGGTGCGGGCCGGGCGCCAGCTCGCTGAGGCCGCGCAGCATGGTGATCGCCCGCGCGAACCAGGCGAGCGCCTCGGGGATCCGGCCGAGCGCCTCCAGCGCCGCAGCACCGTTGAACAGCGGCACGGCGAGGCCGATGCCGAAGATGTCCGGGCGCTCGGCGGCCGGCGCCTCGATGATCCGAAGCGCCTCGTCGTGCGCGGCCAGCGCGCCCTCGACGTCGCCCAGCCGCTGCCGCGCGCCGCCGAGCACCGCCAGCGCCTCGACGAGAAGGAGCGTGGGGAGCGATTTCTCGTCGGGCGGACCGTCCGCCACGAGGTCGCGGAGCAGGGTCGCCGCCTCGGTCGCCAGGAACGCGGCGTCCTCGCTCTCGCCGAGCAGCCACAGGGCGAAGGCGTGCCCCCGCAGCGCGTACGCGACGATCGTCCAGTCGTCCACGTCGTCCTCGTCGAAGCACTCCCACAGCAGCGGCCAGGTCGCCTCGAACACCAGCTTGGCCCGCGCCGGATGAAAGGCCCTGACCAGCAGGTCCGCCTCGTCGATCCGGCTGATCACGAACGCCCAGTCCCGTGCGGTGGAGGCTTCCAGGCCGTTCACCAGGCGCCGCAGGTCGGTGATGTCGGCGAACGCGGCGCCGAGGTCGCCGGTGCGCGCCCGGTGACCGGGCATGCCCATCATCAGCTGGGCGAGGTCGCGCGGATCCCCCTCCGGGTCGGCGCGCCGCGCGTCGACCATGCGGGTCGTCCAGTCGAGCCGCACTCCGCTCAGGACCTGGCTGAACGGGTGCAGGTCCTCGCCGAGCCCGGCGAGGTCGGCGTCCGGGACCGAGGGGTCGCCGATGACGCGCCGCAGCGCCGCGACCAGCGGCCCCGGGCGCTCCACCTCCGTCGCGAGCCGCGCGGCGGCCCCGGCCAGTTCCACCGGACGCGCGGCGACGAGGTCGGTGAGACGGCCCGCCGTCCCCCCGTCGTTGACCGCGGCGCGGGCGAGCACCCGCAGCGCGTGCACGACCTGCGGGACGCCGCCCCCGGCGAGCAGCCCGTCCACGACGGGCTCCACGAACGGGGCGGGACGCGCCGCCTCGACGGCGACGAGGTGCTCGCCGAGCCGGTCCGGTTGCAGCGCGCCCCAGTAGGACGAGTCGGCCGGGTACAGGCCGCGCAGCCAGCCCGCGACGGCGTCGCGTTCCTCCGTGCGCAGGTCCGTGGTCTCCCGCAGCGCGCCGATCACCCGCTCGGCGTCGGCGAAGTCGTCCGCGCCGCACAGCGCCGCCACCGCGACCAGCCGGGCGAGCGTCGCGGACCGCAGCGTGAGGCCCGCCTCCGCCGCGGCGCGCTCCCAGTAGCGGCGCTCGTGCCGCAGCAGCACCGTCTCCAGCCGCTCCCCCTCCAGCTCGGGCAACGCGGCCGCGCCGCTCTGCAGGACGGACGCCAGCGCCGCGACGTGCACGGTCAGCACCGTCGCCCCGCCCGGCAGAGACGGCGCGGGACCCGCCGGCGACGGCACCGACAGCGCCGCCGCGAACTCCGCCCGCGCCAGCGCGAACTCCGCGTCCCGCCGCTCCCCGTCAGGGGCCAGCGGCTCCAGCTCGTGCACCGGACAGTCCGCGAGCAGCCCCTCCGTCTCGGCCGACGCGCCGCGGAACCGGTCCCACCACTCGCCGGCCGTCCGGGCGAGCAGGAGAAGCCGGACGCGCGGGCCGTCGCCCCGGCCGACCACGACGACCTCGTCGGGGGGCAGGGTCTGGCCGGCCAGGGAGAGAAGCAGGCGGTCCAGCAGCCGGGGACGGCCGGTCGAGACGATGACGACCGCGACCCGCGGCCCGGTGCCGCCGCTCGCGAGGGATTCGGGCGCGATGCTGCCGGGCGCGGTGGTTTCGGGCGACATGCGGAACATTCTGGGAGCCGGTCGGGCCGGAGGGGGTGAGTCCAGAACGAGTGTGTCGCGGTGATTGGGGGGGATATGTGAGGCGCCGCCGGGCGCCGTTGACCGGCGGCGGCCCCGTTCCTCGGCCGGACCCGCGCGGGCGGGTCCGGTCAGCCCACCAGCGCGATCTCCAGCTGGTCGAGCGCCCAGTCCAGGTCCTCGCGGCTGATCACCAGCGGCGGCGCCAGCCGGATCGTGGTCTCGTGCGTCTCCTTCGCCAGCACGCCCAGCTCCATGAGCCGCTCGCTGACGGGACGGGCCTTGCCGTGCAGCTCCACGCCCGCCCACAGGCCGCGCCCGCGCACCTCGCGGACGAGGTCGCCCGACAGCGCGCCGAGCCGCTCGTGCAGGTGCGCGCCGAGCGTCCTGGAGCGTTCCTGGTACTCCCCGGTGCGCAGCATGGCGATCACCTCGCGGCCGACCGCGCAGGCCAGCGGGTTGCCGCCGAAGGTCGAACCGTGCTGGCCCGGCTTGAACACGCCGAGCACCCCGGCGTCGGCGACGACCGCCGACACCGGCATGATGCCGCCGCCGAGGGCCTTGCCCAGGATGTAGACGTCCGGGACGACGCCCTCGTGTTCAACGGCGAACGTCGTGCCGGTCCGGCCGAGCCCCGACTGGATCTCGTCGGCGATCATCAGCGTGCCGTTCGCCGTGCACAGCTCCCGCACCGCGCGCAGGAACCCGCTCGGCGGGACGTTGACGCCGGCCTCGCCCTGGATCGGCTCGATGAGCACGCCGACGGTCGCCTCGTCCATGGCGGCCTTCAGCGCGTCGACGTCGCCGTAGGGGACCGTCCGGAACCCCGGGGTGTAGGGGCCGTAGGACTCCCTGGCGTCCGGGTCGGTGGAGAAGCTGATGATCGTGGTCGTGCGGCCGTGGAAGTTGCCCTCGAACGTGATGATGTTCGCCTGGTCGGCGGGCACGCCCTTGACCTCGTACCCCCACTTGCGGGCGGTCTTGAGCGCAGTCTCGACGGCCTCGGCGCCGCTGTTCATCGGCAGGACCATGTCCTTGCCGCACAGCTCGGCGAGCTCGCCGACGAACGGCCCGAACTGGTCGTGGTCGAACGCGCGGCTCACCAGCGTGACCCGGGCGAGCTGGCGCCGCACCGCCTCGGTGAGGCGCGGGTTGCGGTGCCCGAAGTTGACCGCCGAGTAGGCGGCCAGCATGTCCAGGTAGCGGCGCCCCTCGACGTCGGTCAGCCAGGCGCCCTCGGCCTCGGCGACCACGATCGGCAGGGGGTGGTAGTTGTGCGCGCTGTGCTCCTCGGACATCGCCCGCAGCTGGTCGGTCGGCGTCACGACGCTCCTTCGGCGGCTCGGCCCGGCCGGCCCGGCCGGGGACTCGCGGGGACACCGGACGGGGGCCCGGTGCCGAGGGGGAGGGAGAACCGGGCAGGTGGGTGGCCGCCGGTCCACTTCACAGCGTATGTTCGGGATCGACCGGCGACCAATGACGAAAACCGACTTTGGGGGTGTTATTTGTTGCGTCTTGACGATCTGGACCGTCGAATCGTTGCGCGGCTCCTCGAAGACGGCCGGGCCTCCTACGCGCAGATCGGCGACAAGGTCGGGCTGTCGGCCCCGGCGGTGAAGCGGCGCGTCGACCGGCTCCGCTCGGACGGCGTGATCAACGGCTTCGCCGCCGTCGTCGATCCGGCCGCGCTCGGCTGGACGACCGAGGCGTTCATCGAGATCTTCTGTACCGGGGCGACGTCCCCGGAGGAGATCTACTCCAGCGTCCGCGGCCACCCGGAGGTCGTCGCGGCGTACACCATCAGCGGGGACGCCAGCGCCCTGGTGCACGTGCGCGCCCGCGACATCCAGCACCTCGAGCAGGCCCTCGAACGGCTGCGCCGCGAGGACAACATCACCGCGACCAAGACCGCGATCGTGCTGTCGCGGCTGATCGGCCGGCCGATCGACGCCCCGTCCGGCTGACCCCGGCGGCCGCCCGGCCGCCGGGGCCGTCCGATCAGAATAGGACGAACAGGACGGCGAACAGCAGGAACAGGGCGGCCGAGCCCCCGCAGAGCAGGGCCAGCAGGGCGGCGTCGGTCCCCGGCGGCCTGCCGGGCAGCGCCCCCGGCGCCGCGCCGCCGGCCATCTGGAACGGCCCCGGCGGTGGCGGCGGCGCCGGGGGCGGCAGCAGGACGGGCCGCT
>NZ_CAACVB010000009.1 GCF_900659635.1 Actinomadura roseirufa
CGTCCCGCCGCGATCCACGCCCGCGCCTGCGTCTCCAGGGCGTCCGGCAGCGCGCCGATGAGGCCGTTCAGGCGGCAGTGCGCGGCCCGCGCGGCGGCGAGCTCCAGCACGGCCTCGTCGTCGCCGAGGATCAGCGCGAGCCGGACGGCCTGGTCGTCGTCGGCGGCGCGGGCGGCGCGGGCCTCGGCGAGGCGCTCGGCCAGCAGCGGGAGGCCGCGGGCCGGATCGCCGCCGACGAGGTGCGCGAGGCCGCGTAGCGTCCCGTCGCCGGGCAGGAGGTCGGCGGCGCGCAGGAGCGCGGAGATCTCGCCGGACGTCCACGCGTACGCGGCCGCCGTGCGCAGCATCGGCGCCCGGTCGCTCGGGACGGCGTGACCGGCGTGCTCGACCAGCATGAGCGCGGCCGCTCGCGGGTCGCCGCGCTCGTACTCGACGGCGGCGCGGACGCGGCCGAGGCGCGCGCGCTCGACCGGGTCTGCGGTGAGGCGCTCGGCCGTGACGGCCAACTCCTCTGCCTCTTCGGGCTGTCCGGCCTGGAGGATGAGCTCGGCCGCAGCCCCTAGCCGGGTGGCGCGCGCGCTCTGCGACGGGGTGAGTTCCGCGGCCTGACGGTAAAGCGAGGCCGCGGTCGCGTAGCCGGTGATGCTCCGCGCGCGCTCTGCTGCTTCCTGTAGTTCGAGTGCGATGCCCTCGTCCGGTGCCAGCGCGGCCGAGGCCCGGTGGCGCGTCCGGCAGTCGGCGTCGTCCGCTGCGGCGGCCAGGGCCTGGTGGACGGTGATGCGGCACGCCGTCACGGCGCCCTGGTAGGACGCGGCCCGGATCAGGGGATGGCGGAAGGCGATGCTGCGGCCGGTCACTTCCACGAGCCCCGCGCGCTCTGCTTCTTCCAGGTCTTTCAAGCCCACGCCCAGCGCGCGCGCCGCGCTGAACAGGCTCGGCATGTGTCCGCGTCCTTCGGCCGCCGCGATAAGGAGCATCAGTCTGGTGTTGTCGGAGAGCGCGTCGATCTGGCTGCGGAACGAGGCCACGACCTGGTCGGTGACGGGGAGCGGCCGGGAACCGTCGGGGAGCCGGTTCCCGGCGACGCCGAACTCCAGCAGCGCGAGCGGGTTGCCTCTCGACTCGTGGACGACGCGGTCGCGCACCGCGGGGGGCAGACGCCGCGCGGCGAGCATCCGCTCGGCGTCGGCCCGGCCCAGCCGCTCCAGGCGCAACTCGGGCAGGCCGGTCCCGAGCAGTGCCTCGTCCCGGACGGCGAACAACATCACCACGCCCTCGGCCGCCAGCCGCCGCGCGGCGAACAGGAGCGTCTCGGTGGTCGCGGTGTCCAGCCACTGCGCGTCGTCCACCAGGCACAGCACGGGGCCGTCTTCGTCGGCGAGGTTGGCGAGCAGCGTCAGCACGGCGAGGCCGGTGGTGAAGCGGTCGCGCTCCCCGGCGGGCGCGCCGAGGGCGCCCAGGGCCGTCCGCAGCGCCGCCGCCTGCGGGGCCGGCAGGGCGTCCAGCCGGTGCCGGACGGGCCACAGCAGCTGGTTCAGCCCGGCGAACGCGATGCCCGTCTCGGCCTCGAAGCCGGTGGCGCGCAGCACGTGCGGGGACGCGGCCGCCGCGGCGTCGAGCAGGACGGACTTGCCGATGCCCGCCTCGCCGCGCACGATGAGGGCGCCGCTGCGCCGGCCGTCGCGCGCCGCGTCCAGCAGCGCGGAGACGCGCGCCTGTTCGGTAGTCCGTCCGTAGAGCACGGATCCAACCTACGGGGTCGGATCCCCGAATTAGTACGGATTCGCCCGTCAGGTACCGGCTCGTACCTTCATGACCAGCGATAACGCCCCCAGGAGGATGTCATGCAGGAGCTGTTCGAGCCGTTGTCGGCGGGGAAGCTGGAACTGTCCAACCGGCTGGTGATGGCACCGATGACGCGGAGCCGCGCGGGGGAGGACGGCACGGTGGGCGACCTGACCGTCGAGTACTACGCCCAGCGCGCCGGGGCCGGACTGATCATCACCGAGGGCACCCAGCCGAGCGTGATCGGCCAGGGGTACGTCCAGACGCCCGGATTGCACTCCGACGAGCAGGTGGGGGCTTGGCGCCGGGTCACCGACGCCGTCCACGCACGGGGAGGCCGGATCTTCGCCCAGCTGATGCACAGCGGGCGGGTCGGCCATCCGAGCCTTTACCCCGACGGCGCGCTGCCGTTCGGGCCGTCGCCGATCGCCACCGGCGAGCAGATGTGGTCGCCGGACGGGATGCTCGACCACCCGACACCGCGCGAGATGAGCCTGGACGACATCGCCCAGACCTTCGCCGACTTCGCCACGGCCGCGCGTAACGCCGTCAGGGCGGGGTTCGACGGAGTGGAGCTGCACGGCGCGAACGGATACCTGATCCAGCAGTTCCTGGCCGACGGCAGTAACAAGAGGACGGACGCGTACGGCGGATCCGTTGAGAACCGCGTCCGCTTCGCCGTTGAGGCCGCACGGGCCGTCGCCGACGCGATCGGACCCGAGCGCGTCGGATTCCGAGTGTCCCCCGGAGGCACGGCGAACGGGGTCAGTGAGAGCGACACCCCCGAGCTGTACGCGGCTCTGGTCGCCGGTCTGGCGCCCCTGGGGCTCGCCTACCTTCACATCTTGGAGGCCGGACTGCGGGAAACGACCCGGCAGATCCGCGCCGCATGGCCCGGGGCGCTGATCCTGAATCCGCACCCGACACCCGAGTCCTTCCCCTCTACGCCGGAGTACGGCGTTGAGGCCCTGCGTGAGGGACTGGCGGACGCGATCGCCTTCGCCACCCTGTGGCTCGCCAACCCCGACCTGCCAGCCCGCCTCAAGGCCGGAGGGCCCTTCAACGAGGCCGACCCGTCGACCTTCTATGGCGGCGATCAGCGCGGCTACACCGACTACCCCGCGCTCACCGCCTGACCCATACCGACCGAAGGCCGTGTGGACTGGGGCTGTGAGAACGTGACCTCAGCGTTCACACGGGCGCGTGATCAGCCCGCTTGGGCGACGCCGAAGGCGAGTCCCAGCGGGCTGATCGCGAAGCGGTGCCCCGCCCGCGCGAGATCGATCAAGGGCGAGCCCTTGGGCCGATCTCGCCGTGCACGCCGCGGCGAGTGCGTACGCCTCAGTAGCCGGGGCGTACGGCGCCGTTGAAGTTGCGCTTGTAGTAGCTGTTGATCTTGACCCGCTTGACCCGCTGGCCCGAGCTGGGCGCGTGGATCATGTAGCCGTTGCCGACGTAGATGCCCATGTGGGACCTGCCGCCGTAGAAGAAGAGCAGGTCACCCTTGACCGCGCCCTTCAGCGAGACCTTGTACTTGACCGCGCGGTAGATCTGCTGGGTGGTCCGGGGGAGTTTCACCCCGGCCTTGCGCCAGGCGCCTCCGGCCAGCCCGGAGCAGTCCCACGAGCCGGGACCGGTGCCGCCGTAGCGGTACGGGTCGCCGATCTGCTTGTAGGCGTAGCCGACGGCGTAGGCGGCCCGCTTCTTCTGCCGGGCCTTCCGGGACGAGGAGATCTTGGTGGTCGCGGCGGCCGCGAGCGCGACCTTCTGCGACGGTGCCGCCGCCTCCGAGGGGGCGGCCACGAGGAGGGTCGCGCCGAGCGCGGCCGTCGTGGTGAGCGCGATGCCACCGGCCAGCCAGGCGCGGGTGGACATGGTCTTCAGGGGCTTCCGGGGGGTATGCAGGATGACTCCAGAGCTGGCGGACGATGCCTACCGGGCAGCCGTCACCGCGGGCGGGGGTCCGCCCGGGGGTCGGGATGCCGCGACCGCCTCGGACCGGGGCGTCGTCGAGACGCCGCGGGCGGCGGCCGCATTCCGGCTCCGTGCCTCTTGGCTGCACGGATGCGGCGTTGACGGCGGGTTGGTCGGCGGCGCTCCGTCCGCGGGACGGTCCGGGGTCCGTGAGGGGACCGGGGATCGCCCGGGACGGCCCGGGCCCCGACAGGGGGCGAGGCCGGGACGCGCCGCTGCCGCGCGTCGGGTTCCGTGTTCTGTTGTGCGGGGCGGCGTGGCGTGCCGCACGAACCGGGCAGGAACGTAGCCACATCTCCCTCGAATTGGCAAATCTCCCGACGATTTCTGCATTGGACGTTCGTCCGGAGAAGGTGGGAGATCAAGCGCTCTGCCTGCATGGATCGGGCGAACATTCCCTCGAATGTGAATTGGGTCACAGACCCTCTTCGAGGCCCGATTCGGAGGAGTGCTCCGTGTGCGCACGGTGATCGAGAGTGTCGGCGGCCGGCCTCCGAGAAACGGATCATGGGCACCAAACCCTGCGAGGACGCCCTGTCAAGGTCGAAAGTCCGGCCGGAATAAGCCGTTACGAAGGGTGATATCCGCAGCCCAGAGTGCGGATATATTTATCTGACTGTGATGCGGACCACACTGCCGGATATGTTCCTTCAATGTCGCTGGCATTCCGGAATGTCTGGTTCTCCGGGTGTGGGGTGGAGCGGTCCATTCGGCTGTGGATTCCACGGCCCGGCTCGGTCGTGCGAGGGTTGCTCCGCGGTCTTAGAGGGGTTGCCGCAGTGGACGTAAAGGGGGTCCTGTGAGTTCCATCGCAGCCGATCACGGTTGTGTCAATTCACTTACTTTCCGTGTGTTCGCCGTGGTGGCCGGGGTGTGAGGTTGCCGGATCCGGCCAGGAAACGGGCCTTGGTGCCCCTCTTCGGCGCCGTCGCCGGCCGCCGGTGTCGCGGAGGCGTCGGTTCGGTGTCCTGCGGGTGAGGTGGGTCGGACCCCTGTTTCGGTCGCTGACCCTGCTTTATGGACAGTTCGCGTGATCAATGGCGATTCAGGACGATCCATGCATCAATCAGCGCTTTCGGGGCTAGTGTCCAAAAGGGGACAACACTCCCGCCGGATGGCTATGGAATGAATATCGTTTCCATGGGACCCTGGGGCCTGTCCCAGACAGGGTGAGAGGGGAGACCGGCCATGTCCTTGACCGTCGACGATCGGCTGCTGGAGCGGGCGCGCGAAGGCGAGGTGGACGACGCCGCCTTCGTCGCGTGCGTCCGCGACTCGCTGCCGTACGCGTGGAAGGTCGTCAGCGAGGTGGTCGAGCGGATGCGCGAGGGCGCCTCCGGGTTCGCCGACAACCAGACCCCGCCGCCGGACGAGCGGGCACGCGGCCAGCTCCTGCGCGCGCTCGCCAGCGACGCGATGCGCGGAGCCCTGGAGCGGCACTTCGGCGTCAAGCTGGCGTTCCAGAACTGCCACCGCCTCGCGGCGTTCGACTTCGCCGCCGACGGCGTCGCCGAGCGCTATGACCGCTTCGTCTCGCCGCGGGCCCAGCTCCTGAACCAGTCGCCCGAGCTCGTCGACTGCTGACGCCGGGCCGGTCCCCCGTCCCGCTCGGTCGGAGGCGGAACGGGGCGGGGGGCGAGCCCGTTGAGGCGGTATGGCGACCATCGCGTTCCTGACGGTTCCCGGGCTGGTGATCGGCCTGTTCGCCCTGGCCGTCCTTGACCGGGTGGGGCTGTGGGCCAATGCCCGCTTCCGGCTGCCCTGGCGGCGCGACGAGGTGGGCCGGCCCGCCTCGGCCGTCGCCCTCGACCAGCTGGACGAGCTCTTCTACGCCACCAAGCGCCACGAGCTGGATCAGCGACGCACTTCCTTGATGTTGCGGGACGAGGAGGAGGACGGAGCGCTGCCCACCAGCCGCGTCGACCTCGACGGCGGCACGGCCGTCATCCGCAGGACCTCCGGTCCCGCGTAGGACGCGGCACGAGGACCTCGCGGGGGGCGGTCCCCGTCCCAGCCCTCGCCGACGGTGGCCGGCGGTCGCCCGAAGGCATGCGAAATGCTGAATGACCTGGGCAAACGCGGGTACGCCCCCGGCACGAGACGAGGAACGCGTGGGGGATGTGCACACCGAGCCGAGGGCCGCGCCCGACGGCGTCACCGGCGGCGTGAACGCGCCGGAGGCCGGGACGCCGGACGGGCTGCTGCCCACGCTGAAGCGCGCCGCCGCCGCCCTGCGGTCCGCGGGCGTCGGCTTCGCGCTCGCCGGCGGGTTCGCCGCGTACGCGCACGGGGCGGCGGTGTCGACGCACGATGTCGACTTCGCGGTCGGCGAGCGGGATCTCGACGCCGCGCTCGCGGCACTGCGCGCGGCGGGGATGCGGCACGTGGACAGCCCGGAGAACTGGCTGGAGAAGGTCTACGACGGTGACCGCCTGATCGACCTGATCCACACCCCGTCCGGCCGCCCGGTGGACGCGGATCTGCTCGGGCGCGCGGAGGAGATGGCCGTCGGGGCCGTGTTCATGCCCGTCCTGCCCGCGACCGACCTGGTCGTGATGCGGCTGCTCGCCTTCAGCGAGACCGCCTGCGACTTCGGCCGGTTCCTGCACGTCAGCCGGGCGCTGCGGGAGCAGGTGGACTGGCCGTACGTGGCGGCGGAGACGGCGGCGTCGCCCTACGCCCACGCGTTCCTGACGCTGCTCGCCGGGCTCGGCGTGATCGAGGGGAGCGTACCGTGAATGATGCGTCCGGATATGTGTCCGCCCACGTCCAGGAACGTCTCGCGGCGCGCGCGCACGAGCTCGGCATCCGCGTGGACGTCCGAGGGGACGTCCTGTACCTGCGCGGTGAGGTGGTGAGCGAGGAACGGCGGCGGGAGGTCGAGGAGGCCGCCCGCGTCGCCGCCGAGGGGCGTCAGATCCGCAACGAGATATCGGTCGTCGCGGTCCGGGAGCCGGACGGCGAGGAGTGGCTGTCATGATCCATGTGGCCGCGGCCGGAGACCTGCACGTCGGGCCCGAGGAGGCCGCCGGAGCGTACCGGGAGCGGCTGGCGGGCCTCGCCGACCAGGCGGACGTCTTCCTGGTCGCCGGCGACCTGACCAGGCACGGGACGGTCGAGGAGGGCCGGGTCGCCGCGGCCGAGCTGCGCGACCTCGGGCTGCCCGTGATCGCGGTGCTCGGCAACCACGACTACCACTCCGACGCCCAGGAAGAGATCACCGGGCTGCTGCGGGACGCGGGCGTCACCGTCCTGGAGGGCGACGGCATCGTCCTGGAATGCGGCGGGAAACGGCTCGGGATCGCGGGCGGGAAGGGCTTCGGCGGCGGGTTCCAGGGCCGATCCGCCAGCGACTTCGGCGAGCCGGAGATGAAGGCGTTCGCCGAGCACACCAGGGACTTCGCCGGACGGCTCGGCGCCGCGCTCCTGCGGCTGGACGCTGACGTACGGGTCTGTCTGACCCACTACGCCCCGGCCGAGGACACCCTTGAGGGCGAATCGCCGGAGATCTACCCGTTCCTCGGCAGCTACCTGATCGGTGAGGCGATCGACGCGGCGGACGCGTCGCTGGCGATCCACGGGCACGCCCACAAGGGAACGGAGAAGGGCCTCACCCAGGGCGGCGTGCACGTCCGCAACGTGGCGCTCCCCGTGATCCAGCACGCCTACGCGCTGTACTGCCTCGACACTGTGCTTGCTGCAATCCCGGCCCACTTCGCTCGCTAAGGCTCGCTTCGTGACCGTGCTTGTGCGAGCGCGAATCGCTTCGCGATCTTCCCGGCGGGGGCTCGCCTTCGGCGTCGCCCCCGCCGGTCAGGTCGCGCGCTCGCGTGATGGCTGAGGGCCGCGCTTGTTTTGCTGGTTGGTCATGGCGTTAGGGGGCTGGGTCGCGGGTTTGTCGCGGCTCGCCTTCGGCTTCGTCATGTTGGTCAGGTCGTGTTCGGGTGACGGCTGGGGGGGCGAGCCTGTCCCGGTGGTCGGTTTCACGTGAGGGGGCTGGGGCGGGCGTTTGTCGCGGCCTGGCTTCGGCTTTGGTGTGTTGGTCAGGGCGCGAGGTCGGTCAGGTGTCGCGTAGGAGGTCTAGGACCGCGTGTTCCGCGGGGCCCTGTGTGGCCAGTTCGCCCGCGGAGGTGTCGACGCCGAGCGTGCCGAGGGTCGGCGCGATCGTCCGGCCGTTCTCGTACAGGTCGATGATCCGCGGGTCGATGTAGGAGGCGCGGGCGACGGCGGGGGTGTTGCCGAGGTAGCCGGCGACCTCCTTGACGACGCGGACGACGGCGCGCCTCGTCCCGTCGGCGTGCTCGGACACCGCGAGGCCGACGGCGGCGAGGACCGTGGCGTGCCAGGTCCGGAAGTCCTTGGCGGTGAAGTCGCCGCCGGTCACCTCGCGGACGAACGCGTTGATGTCGGACGTGGTGACATCGTGCCAGCCGGAGCGGGTCCGGTGGGCCAGCAGTTCGGGCGAGTCGTCCGCGCGGCGCGTGAGACCGGCGACGACCTTGCGCACCTCCTCCTCCGCGACCGAGCGGTGGAGCGGCTTGGCGCCCTTCGCCGGATACTCGAACACGATCTCGCGGCGGCCGCACGTGACGTGCTCGCGCAGCACGGTGGCGAGGCCGAAGGTGTTGTTCTCCGCCGCGTACTCCTCGCCGCCGATCCGGAAGAACCCGAGGTCGATCAGCCGGACCGCGGCGGCCAGCACCCGCTCGCGTCCGTACCCCCGGCCGGCCAGGTGCCCGGCGAGCACGTCGCGCACCTTCGGCAGCCGCTCGGCGAGATCCAGGACGTGCTCGTGCTTCTCGCGGTCGCGCCGCTCCCGCCAGTCCGGGTGGTACAGGTACTGGCGGCGGCCCGCGTCGTCGGTGCCGACCGCCTGGATGTGCCCGTCCGGGTCCGGGCAGATCCACACCTCGCGCCACGCGGGCGGGATGACCAGGGCCTTGATCCGCTTCTTCACCGCGGCGTCCGCCAGGGGACGGCCGTCCGCGCCGAGATAGCGGAAGCCGCGGCCGCATCTGCGCCGTCCTAAACCGGGCCCGGCCGGGTCGCTGCGCTGGAGCTCCATCGCCGGTCAGCCGGGGTGGATCTCGCCGCCGGCGGGGACCAGCGTCTGGCCCGAGTAATAGGACGACAGCCGGTTGGAGGCGAAGAAGACGTAGGACGGCGCGATCTCGTCCGGGTCGGCCGCGCGGCCCATCGGCGCCTGCTCGCCGAAGCCCTCCACCCGCTCCTCGTCGAACGTCGCGGGGATCAGCGGCGTCCACACCGGGCCGGGCGCGACGCAGTTGACGCGGATCTCGCGGTCCATGAGGTTCTGCGCGAGCGATGTCGTCAGTGCCATCGCCGCGGCCTTGCTCGCCGAGTAGTCGATCAGTGTCTTGTTGCCGCGCAGGCCGTTGATCGACCCGGTGACGACAATGGACGAGCCCGCGCCCAGATGGTCCAGCGCCGCCTGGACCGTCCAGAACAGCGCGAAGACGTTCACCTCGAACGTCCGGCGGAGCTGCGCGTCGTCGATCTCGCGGACGTCCTTGACCGGTGTCTGCGTGCCGTGGTGCAGGACGAGGACGTCCAGCCCGCCGAGGTCGCGGACGGCGTGCTCGACGACCTCGCGGCAGTGCCGCTCCTCGGCGAGGTCGCCGCCGAAGGTCACGCAGCGGCGTCCCGCCGCCTCGATGAGGTCGGCGGTGCGCCGGGCGTCGTCGTCCTCCTCCAGGTAGGTGATCGCGACGTCGGCGCCCTCCTTGGCGAACGCGACCGCGACCGCGCGGCCGATGCCCGAGTCGCCGCCGGTGATGAGGGCACGCCGCCCGTCCAGCAGGCCGCGTCCGGTGTAGTCGCGCATCTCGTCGCGCGGTTCGGGGGTCATCTCGCGGGTGCGCCCGGGGTAGGACTGGCTCTGCGCGGGGTGCTCGCTCATGCCCGGCCGTTGCCCGGAGCGGCCGGAGGCAAACCTTGCGGATTTCCGGAAGGGGTGTGCGCGGAGCGGGCGGCGGCGTCCGGCTACCATCATCCCGAACCACATTCGGTCCCTCACGTAAGGTGCTGCTTATGGACCTGAACGGAGTTTCCGCCGTCGTATCCGGTGGCGCGAGCGGTCTCGGTGAGGCCACCGTCCGCGCGCTGGCCGCCGAGGGCGTCAAGGTGGTCGTCGCCGACCTCAACGAGGACAAGGGCAAGGCGCTGGCCGACGAGGTCGGCGGCGTCTTCGTCAAGACCGACGTCTCCAGCGAGGAGCAGGCGCGGGCCGCGGTCCAGGCCGCCGTCGACACCGGCGCACCGCTGCGCGTCATCGTCAACAGCGCCGGCATCGGCTGGGCCGCGCGCACCGTCGGCCGCGACGGCGCCCCGCACGACCTGGGCCAGTACGAGACCGTCATCCGCATCAACCTCATCGGCACCTTCAACCTGATGCGCCTCGGCGCCGCCGCGATCGCCAAGACCGAGCCGGTGGACGCCGACGGCCAGCGCGGCGTGGTCGTCAACACCGCCTCCATCGCCGGCATCGAGGGACAGACCGGGCAGGTCGCCTACTCCGCCTCCAAGGGCGGCATCATCGGCATGACCCTGCCCGCCGCGCGCGACCTCGCCGCCATCGGCGTCCGGGTGAACACCATCTGCCCCGGCATCATCGATACCCCCATCTACGGCGAGGGCGAGGCCGCCGAGGCGTTCAAGGCCAAGCTCGCCGCGCCCGTCCCCTTCCCCAAGCGCATGGGCCGGGCGTCGGAGTTCGCGCACCTCGTGAAATCCCTGATCGCGAACGACTACGTGAACGGGGAGACCGTCCGCTTCGACGGCGGCATCCGTTTCCAGCCGAAGTGAGGCCCGAATGACCGACGCAGCACCGGCCGAGGCCGTCCTCACCGAGGAGGACGGCGCCGTCCTCGTCATCACGATCAACCGTCCCGCGTCCCGCAACGCCATCAACGGTGAGGTCGCCCGCGCCATCTCCGCCGCCCTGGACGAGCTGGACTCCCGCAAGGACCTGTCGATCGGCGTCCTCACCGGGGCGGGCGGCACGTTCTCCGCGGGCATGGACCTCAAGGCCTTCCTCACCGGCGACAGCGCCGTCGTCGAGGAACGCGGGTTCGCCGGGATCGTGGAGCGCCCGTCGGCCAAGCCGCTGATCGCCGCCATCGAGGGCTACGCCCTGGCCGGCGGCTGCGAGGTCGCGCTGTCCTGCGACATGGTCGTCGCGGCCCGGGACGCCCAGTTCGGGCTGCCCGAGCCGAAGCGCGGACTCGTCGCCGCGGGCGGCGGCCTGCTGCGGCTGCCGCGGCGCATCCCGTTCCACATCGCCATGGAGATCGCTCTCACCGGCGACAAGTACCCGGCGGAGCGGATGGCCGAGCTCGGGTTCGTCAACCGGCTCACCGAGCCGGGCGGCGCGCTCGCCGCGGCCAAGGAACTGGCCCGCAAGGTCGCCGAGAACGCCCCGCTGGCGCTCGCGGCCACCAAGCGGATCATCGTCGAGTCCGCCGGCTGGACGGCCGAGGAGGCGTGGCGCCGGCAGGGCGAGATCACCCTGCCCGTCTTCACGTCCAAGGACGCCCAGGAAGGCCCCGCGGCCTTCGCCGAAAAGCGCAAGCCGAACTGGTCGGGCGAGTAGCGTCCCACCGAGAACGCCCGGAACCTCCAGGTCCCGGGCGTTCTCGCATTCCTCGGATCATTGTCGTCATTCGGTCACTTTCCGTGAAGTGGCGACGGGCGCCGCGCATCCGGAGGGAGACTGAGAAGGCGGGGGGAGCAGAGGCAGGGAAGGCGGCACCGTCTTTCCTGAGGTCGGCGAGAGGTGCTTCGCGACATGTCCCCCGACAAGAAGGCCATCGGCGCGCGGCTGCGCGGGCTGCGCGAGGAGCCGCGTGACCGGCATGGTCGTCCCCGCCGCTCGCGCGAAAAGTGGGCCATGACCCTGCGCGCCGCGGCGGGTCCGGCCGCCGCGGAGCTGCCGGGCGTTCCGAGTCTCGCCAAGATGATTCAGCAGTGGGAACGCGGCGATCACGTCCCGGGCCCGATCTACCGTCCGCTGTACGCCCGCGTGACCGGCCAGACCGAAGCCGAGCTCTTCGGTGCGCCGAAGGAGGTTCCTCACCCCCGTGTCCCTGCGGTCGATGACGAGTTGGAAGCCCTGGAACTCGCTCGGCGGGTCGGGGTGAGTGATGTGGGAGGGGGCGTGGTGGTCGGGTTGGAGATGGCCGTGGACGATCTGGCGTCCGCTTATCCGCGGTCGGCGCCGGGTGAGTTGCTGGCCCGTACGCGGCGGCACCTCGGTTATGTGCAGCGGCTCCTGGACATGCGGATGACGCTGGACGAACGGCGCCGCCTCGTGGTCGTCGGGGCCTGGATGTCACTGCTGGCCGCGACCTGCGACGTCGACCTGGGACGCCCGGCGGTCGCCGCCGCGCGGCTGCGCACGGCCGCGCTGCTGGCCGAGCACGCCGGCCACCCCGAGATCATCGCCTGGACGCTGGAGACCCGCGCGTGGCAGGCCCTCGTCGGCGGGGACCACCGGCGGGCCGTCGCCTTGGCGCGAGGGGCGCAGGAGGTCGCGCCGCGTAACGGTTCGGCGTTCATCCAGGCGACCGCGCAGGAGGGGAGGGCGTGGGCCCGGCTCGGCGCCGTGCGGGAGACCAGGAACGCCCTGTCCCGCGTGGAACGTCTTGTGGCGCCCCTGCCAATGCCCGACAGGCCGGAGCACCACTTCCGCTATGACCCGGCCAAGAGCGACGCCTATACGGCCACCACTTTGGCGTGGACGGGGGATCCGGCGGCCGAACGCCATGCCAGGGGCGTGCTGGCCCGGCTGGAGGAGTCACCGGCCCGGCCGCGCCGCGCTGCCACCGCGCGGCTCGACCTCGCCTTGGCTCTGCTCGCCGCGGAGCGGGCGGACGAGGCCGCGCACACCGTCCGGGAGGCGATGGCGAGCGGGCGCCTCGTTTCTTCGAACCGCTGGCGGGCCGCCGAGATCATCAGGGCCGTCCAGGCGCGCGGTCTCCCGGAGGCGGACGACCTACGCGAGGTGTACAGGAGCCTCTGAAAGGGAGCAGGGCGTATGCCGGGTGGCATACGCCCTGCTCAGGGGTGCTGGGTCAGCGGTGGAGGCCGCCGACCGAAGCGGTTCTCGGGTTGTCCTGGGACAGGACGTACGACTTGCCTCCGAAGGTGAGGACGAAGTTGGACGGTGTGGAGATGGGCAACTGGTAGCTCAGCGCCACCTCGACGGACTGGCCGTTCGCGATGGTCGTGGAGCTCGGGACGGTCAGGGTCGCCCTATGGAAGTCGCCCTTGAGGCCGCCGGTGTTGTTGCCGCTGTGGCCCGCCTGGACGGAGAGCGTCCAGCCCGACTGCTGCGTCATCGTGGCCGGGGCGGAGGTGCCATAGTCGAACTTGAAGACGGCGCCACCCGGGATGGTCTGGCCCGAGTTGTTGGTGATGCGCATCTTCGGGGTGATGGGGTAGTTGTTGTCGCCGACGGGGAAGTTGACCAGGTCGACCTTCACGTTGAGGACGTCGGTCGGCATCGCGTGGTCGGACTTCTTGTTCTGGTACGGGCCGGCGTTCTTCAGGTTGTCGTTGATCAGGTTCGTCAGGGTGTTGCCGATGAAGTACTCGCCCTTGCCGCCGTTGCGGGCGGGGTCCCAGGCGTAGTCACCGGCGAGCTCCCAGAACATGACGCCGCCGATGCCCTTGTCGGCCACCCATTTGGCCTTGGTGGCGATGGACTGGTCGTCCTCGGTGGACAGGAACACCTTCTTGGTGCTGTTCCACAGCCACGGGGCGGCCATCGTGTTGTCGTACTGGCGGGTGTAGGTGCCGGTGAGCCGGTCGTCGGGGTCCTTGTCCGGGTCGAGACCGTAGTCGCGGATGTAGGTGCCCGGCAGGCCCTTCTCCAGGTTCTTGGCGTGCCACATCGGGTTGCTGCCCGACGCCTGTTCGACGCCCTTGTCGTCGGTGTCGTGCCAGAGGTTGTCGAGGCCGATCGCGCCGTTGCCGCAGGGTGTCGAGGAGCCCACGCTGCTGCCGGTGCCCGGCGGGCACTTGGTCTGGTCGGGTAGGGCGGCCTTGCCCCACAGTCCGTTCGTCCCGCCGGAGACACCCTGCCAGCCGCGGGTGTAGAACGGCACGCCGATGTTGATGCGTCCGGCCTGCATCGAGCCATGGAAGTAGTGGTAGGCCCAGTCGGTGTTCAGATAGCCCATTCCGTACGTGCTGTAGACCGCGCCGTCGACCTGCTCGTTGTCCTTGGCGTCGTCGAACAGGGCGGCGTTGGGGCCGACGAAGTGGTTCCACGAGCCGTGCAGGTCGTAGGTCATCAGGTTGGCGTAGTCCAGGTACGGGACGACCTGGTAGGTGTCGTGCCCGCGCAGGATCCAGCCGGAGGCCGAGACGGCGGCGGTCAGCATGTAGTACTTGCCGTCGGCGGCGCTGGCCGCGTCCAGCTTCTCGCGCAGGGTCTTCATGAGCGCCACGTAGCCGGCCATCAGCTTGGCGCGCCGCGCGTTGGAGAAGGTGAAGTCGTCGGGGTGCCCGGCGAACTTCATCGACGTGGCGTACTCGTAGTCGATGTCGGCGCCGTTGAACCCGTACTGGCGCAGGAACGCCACGACGGAGTCGGCGAAGGTGTTGATGTTCGCCTGGCTGTCGGTGAGCGTGTAGAAGCCGCCGGACGCGACGCGCTTGCCGTTGTCGTCGAGGTAGCCGCCGCTCTCCGCCCAGCCGCCGATCGAGACCAGCGTCTTGACGTTCGGGTGCTGCTTCTTGAACTTGTTGAGCAGGTTGAAGTGGCCCTTGTACGAGTAGGCCGGGTCCATCTCCGCGCCGGGCACGTTCGGCCACTCTTCGCCGATCGACGGGTTGTTGGCCGAGTTCCCGCCGACGGAGACCTTGTTCTGGCCGTCGATGTGGGCGAAGGCGTAGTTGATGTGGGTCAGGTTGTTCCACGGGATGTCACTGGCGAGGTAGCGCGGCGCGCCGTTCTTGCCGTCCCGCCAGCTGGTGAAGTAGCCGATGGAACGGCGGTTGTGGCCCGCGCCCATCTTCTCGCGGCCGTCGTTGTCGTAGACGTCGCAGTACGGGGGCGTGACGCCCGGCGTCTGGTAGAGGCCGTCGGGACGGCAGCCGCCGGTGCCCGGGCCGATGGTCGCGGTGACCTCGTTGCTGAGCTCGGAGGTCTGGCCGATGGTGTCCTTGGCGCGCACCGTGAACTTGTAGCTTCCCGCCGCCAGGCCGGAGACGGTGGTGGTCGTGCCGGTGACCGTCTGGACGACCGAGCCGTTCTGCAGCACGTCGTACCCGGCCACGCCCTTGTCGTCGGTCGAGGCGCCCCAGGCGAGGGACACCGCGTCGCCGGTCGTCTTGGTGATCTTCAGCTCGCCGGGCTTGGACGGCGGAGCGTCCTCACCGCTGCCGGGGGTGGTGACGGTGATCGCGTCGCCGGCGGGCGAGACCTGGTCGGCGGTGTCACGGGCGCGCACGCTGAAGGCGTAGCGGTTGCCCGGGGTCAGGCCGCTGATCTTCGCGCTGGTGCCGGTGACGGTCGCGGCGACGGTGGTGCCGTTCAGGACGTCGTAGTTCTTGATGCCCTTGTCGTCGGTCGCGGCGTCCCAGGCCAGCGAGACCGAGGTGGAGGTGACCTCGGTGGTGCGGAGGTTGCCCGGCGTGCTCGGCGGGGCGTCCACGGACCCGCCCTCGCACGGCTGGCCGTCGAGCCGGCAGTTCTGCGGCTCGCCCAGCGTGCCGCTGTAGGAGACCAGGAACCCGAAGGTGGCGGTGGCGCCGGCGGCGACCGTGCCGTTGTAGTCCCGGTTGACGAACGTCTGGTGGTTGCCCGAGCTGGTGAGGACGGCGTCCCAGTAGGAGCCGACCTTCACCGTGGAGGCGAGGTCCAACTCCAGTTTCCAGCCGGACATCGAGGAGGTGCCGCCGTTGCTGATCGTACAGGCGTACTGCGCGCCACCTCCCCATTCCTGGACGGTGCGGCAGGCGGCCGTCGGGCCGGCGGCGTTGGCGGGTGTGGTCAAGGCCAGGGAAAGGCCGAGAGTCAGGATGAGTGCGGTACACCCCGCGAGGAGTGTCCGGAGCGGAGAGCGGCTTGAGGCCACGGCCATCCCCGTCCCTTCTAATTGTTAAGAAACTATACTAATTGAACGGACCATAACCGCAGCGCAATCGGGGGGCAAGAAGTGAAATTTAACTGGATCATTCGAAGTGAATCGGTCCAGTAAGCGGGCCATACCACTGAAAAAGACGCGGTCGCGATGAGCACTTCCGTTCTGATGGCCGTTGTCATCGAAGGGGGTGCGGCGCCGTCGCGCCTTCCGGCCGCCGGAGGCGCCCGTTCGTCCCGGCCCTGAACTGGTCTGGTGTTCCACCTGGAGTGGTCGGGCAACCGGCCCGCGAGCGGTCCGCCGGGAAATGGCTGGTCAGATGCTGTTCGGCGGATTTTCCCGCAGGTCAGGAAGGCTCTCGCGGGACGGGTCGCGCGGTGTTCCGGCAGCCGGCACGCGGCCGTTGTGAGCGTCCGTCCGCGTGGTTATTGTCGGCCCGGTGCCCGATTCCTCCCGAAGGGAGCGAGCCATGGAGGTCCGTGCCGAGATGTCGGTGGTCCGGCAGGGAGCGCCGCCCGCACCGGTGGGGCGCTCCGCCGCACTCGCGTCGGTGGAGGCCCGGCTCGCCGCGAACGGCAGCGTCATCCTGACGGGTCCGAGCGGCATAGGGAAGACGACGCTGCTGGAGGCCGTCGGCGCCGCGGCCATCGCCCGCGGGGAGCTCGTCCTCGCGGTCGCCGGAACCGAGACCGAGCGGTGGGTGCCCTGCTCGGGCCTGGCCGAGCTGCTCGACCAGCTGCCCGACACCCTCACCGCGGAACTGCCGCGCGAGCAGCTGACCGGGCTGCCCGAACCGCATCCGGCGGGGCCCCCGCGCCACCAGGCCCGCCCGGCGGCGGATCGTTCCATGGACCATCTCGCGTGCCGGCTGGCCTTCCGCGGGATGCTCGCCCGCTGTGCCGGGGAACGCCCGGTGCTGCTGCTCATCGACGACGCCCAGTGGGTGGACACCGAGTCCGTCCACGCGATCCGCTACACGGTCCGCAGGCTCGCCTCGCGCGGCGTCCGCGCCGTCGTCGCCGGACGCTGGCCGGACGGGCTCGCCACGGCGGACGGGGGAGGCGCCCCGTGGGCCCCGTTGCCCGACGCCCTCCATCTGCCCGTCCCGCCCCTGGGCCCGGACGAGTTAGCGGAGATGTTCGATGGCTACGGGCTCCCCGTCCGGGTGGTGAACACCCTGCACTCCGACTCGGGGGGCAACCCGTACCTCGCCTTGGCGCTCGCCGGGGCGTTCACCGACCGGATCCCGCGGCACTGGCGGCCCGCCCCGCTGCCGCAGCGCGTCCGGGGCGTGATCGTCGAGCGGCTCGGCCGGCTGCCCGCCCAGGCCCGCGAGACGCTGCTGATGGCGGCGCTGGCGATCCGGCCGACGGCCGACCTGCTGCGCCGCGCCGGACGGGTCGAGGCGGCGCGCGACATCGCGCAGGCCGCCGGGCTCGGCCTGCTGATCAGCGAGGGCGGCGGGGTGCGGTTCACGCCGCCCGCCGTCGGGACCGTCCTGGCCGAGTCCGCCGACGCCCAGCGCCTCGCGCGGGCGCACCGGGCGCTCGCCGCGGTCGTGCCGGACGCGGGCCCGCGCCGAGGCCAGCCCGTCCATGGTGTTGGCGAGGATCAGTTCGCGCTGCAGCTCGGCCAGGACCGACAGCATGCCGAACATGGCGCGGCCCTCGGCCGTGGCGGTGTCGATGCCCTGCTCGATCACGTGCAGGCCGATCTCCCGCTCCCGCAGCTCCGCCCCGAGCGTCACCAGATGCAGCACCGACCGGGACAGCCGGTCCAGGCGGGTCACCTTCAACGTGTCACCCTCGCGCAGCAGCTGCAGCACCAGATCGAACTTCGGGCGCGAGGCCTTCGCGCCGGACGCCTTGTCGAGATAGATGTTCTCGCGGGACACTCCAGCCCGCAGGAGCGCGTCGATCTGGTGGTCGGGATTCTGGTCGGCGGTCGACACCCGCGCGTAGCCGAAGAGCATGCGTCGAAATCTACTCCCGCGACCGTTCACCGACATTGAAAACCGACACAAGTTCCCGACGCTTCATGATCTTGGTGAGCTGCGGTTCCGTGATCGGGTCGCCCAGTGTCGGCAAACGAACGTCTGCCGACACTGGGCCGGGGTCACGCCGCAGATGGTTGAGGGCCGGTGACTGGTGCGTCCCCGAGGTCGAGCTGTTTGCTCATGTCGAGCTCGAACCGCCCGTACAGGTTGAGATGTGACCAGAAGAGGGCGGACAGGGCTCTCCGGTCGGCGTCGGTGAGTTTCTTCTGCCACTTCGGCTCGGCCAGCACGATCTGGACCATGCGGGTGTTGAGGTAGACGATCGCGGCCTGGACCAGGTGCAACGCGAGCGCGGAGACTTCGACGTGCTCGCGGTCGTCGCCGGTGAGGTCGCCGGCCTTGCCGTAGAAGATGTCCTTGTTGGCGGAGTTCCAGTTCTCGACCACGTTGAGGCCCTCGTGGATCTCCCGGCGGAGTTCCTCTTCGGCGAGGTAGTCGCAGATGAACACGGTCCTGATCACGCGTCCGAGTTCCTCGATCGCGCGGTAGGTCGGGTGCTTGGGGCCGCCGCGGGTGAACCGGCGCAGCATCTGGTGGGCCTCGGCCGTTCCCAGCCGCAGCGCGGTCGCGTATTTGATCATCTGGTCGTACTGGTTGGAGATCAGCTCCCAGTCGATCGTCTTGCCCGACAGCACGGTGTCGAGCTGCGGCCACGCCTCGCCCTCGGTCAGGCCGGGCCGGTACAGGCGCGCGGACCCGATGTTCTTCAGCCGGGGCAGCAGCTTGAAGTCCAGCAAGTGGCTGAACGCGAACCCGACGATCGAAGCACCGTGCGTATCTGTGTACTGGCGGTCGATCTCCGCCGAGGTGAGGTGCCGGAGCAGGCCCTCGATCATCGAGGCGACCTCGGAGTCCGTGGTGGACCGGACCTGGGAGTAGATGCAGACGTTCTTCCGTTCGACGTGCCAGTACACCATGATCCCGGCGCCGCCGTACCGCTGGTGCCACTCGGTCATGTGGTTGGCCGACCAGGATCCGAACTTGCGGGAGTCCGACGCGCACGCCGTCCCCGGCCCCCACAGCGAGACGTCGCGGGCGTCCAGGGTCTTGTTGACCACGGTGCGGATCGCGGCGCGCAGGTTGTCGCGGTTGACGAACAGGCGGCGGGTGCGGCGCAGCGCGACCTCGGTGTCGGCCTCCATCCCCGGGATCGCGGCGGTGCCGTCGGCGACCCGCTTGATGCCCATGTTCGTGCCGAGCCCGAACGTGCACAGCAGCAGCCGGCGGCGCAGCACGTCAGGATCGGTGACCGTGCGGGAGGCCACCGAGGTGAACTCGGACGTGAACTCCGTGGCGTGGTCGACGTTCTTGATCAGGTCCAGGAGGTCGATGACGCCCCACCGGGAGGCGATCTCCTCTTTCAACTTCTGCAGGTTCTCCGGCTCGGGCTGCTTACCGATGGGCGGGACGCTGATCCACGGCTCGCCCTTCTTCTTCGTGATCTTCACGCCGCCGGTGGTGTTCTTCTTCAGCCCCTTGTTCAGCCGGTCCAGCGCGGCGACGTGCCGCTTCTTCAGATCGGCGATGAAGTCGGCGGGGTCGCGGGGCTTCTTCAGCGCCTCGTAGTGGACGTCCCGGTTGTCCTCGAAATCCTGCGGCAGGTCGTGGTCGGGGTTGCGCCAGGTGTTGCCGCCCTCCACCCAGATCTCCCGCCGGCGGATCGCCTTGCGCAGCGCGACCAGGACGCACAGCTCGTAGGGGATGCGCTCGACCAGCCAGGTGTCGGGGTCGACGACCGCTTCCTTCCAGTCCTCGGGCACCACGTGCTCGAACGGGACGACGTCGGAGGCTGCGTAGTAGTCCTCGTCGGAGTCGGCGTACCGGTCCAGCAGGTCCAGGGCGTCCATGACCGGCCGGAACACCTCGTTGTTACATCCGAAGGTGACCGCCCGCAGCAGCTTGGGCAGCCCCCTGCGGTAGTGGTGGGAGTAGGAGCCGCGCAGCTTGGTCCGCACCCGGGTGTTGAACTGCTTCTCGTTCGCCTTGGCCTCGGCGAGGATGTCCTCCAAAGTGCGCTTGCCGACCACCGGATACAGGGCGGTGCGGACGATCTCCTCCGGCATGGCCAGCGCCGCGGTCGCGAGCTTCACCAGGATCCCGTTCTTGCCCGCCACCCGCCGGAACTCCGCGTTCAGCTCGCCCTCGACCTTCTTCTCCGCCCGCACACTGATCTTGTGCACGAGCTGGATCAGCAGCTCGACCAGGCCGTCGGTGATCTCGGCCTGGCGGACGTGGCACAGCGCGGCCAGCAGCGTGATCCGGATCGGCTGCGGCGCCGCCTCGAAGTCCGAGGGGTACATCTTCATCGCCCGGGCCCGCCACCCCGCCACGACCTTCTCCGACACCCCCTCGAACAACCCTGCGGGCAGGCCGATCGCGTTCACCCGCTCCAGTTTCACGATCTCCGCCAGCAGCGTGTCCAGCTGGACCGCGCCCGGATCCTCCTTCAACTCCTGTAGGAACGCCCGCCCGGCCGCCGCCTTGGCCGCCTGCTCCGCGCCGTCCCCGGCGCTCTGACCCTCGCCTGCGGCGTCCGCGGCGGGGCTCTCGACGACGATCAGCTCCTCCAGCTTGCCGACCGACGTCGCCGACAGCCGGTCCACGGTCCGCTCGGTGAAGTGCCGCTCGAACATCGACTCCGCGCTGCCCAGGACCCGTTCGATCCGGGTCGTCTTCGGCGGCTCGATCTTCTCCTCGCGGCACCGCGTCAGCAACGCCGACCGCAGCCGGTCCCGCGACATCTCCACCGGGCAGATCTTCTCGGCCAGCCAGTCCGCGAGCTTGTCCTCATCGCCCACCGTCGGCTCACGGAACCCGTGGTAGTCCCGGACCTGCGCCCGGTGGTTCTTGATCGTCCGCCCGGACCAGTCGTAGGCGGCGAACAGCTCCGCGTCGACCTTCACCTGCCCGGCCATGAACTCCACCGCCGCCCGCGGGATGTCCTCCCGGCGCGGGAACCTCGCCTCCAGCTCGAAGAACTTGAGCATCAACCCGAACCCCAGCCGCGTCGCCCCGGTCTTGTTCGCCAGCAGGGCGACCTCCTCCGGATCCAGCGTCCAGCACTCGATCAGGTCTTCCAGCTCCCACTCACGCTTCACGCCCGCACCTTTTCTCCCGAGCTACGACGAAGGTCGGAAGAAACATGCTTCGTAACCGAGTGGCTACTGCTCGGTATGCCCGAGCCGTGATCACGGCGTGGCGACGCTGAAACGGAACGCTCAGTTACATTGCCCCGGCACTCGCCCTGGACAACCCATCACCATCTACACGAACGCCGATCACGCAGAGCTACATTGCCCCTGGTGACACGGACCCGAGTGGGGGGCCAGCTACGGCGAGCCGCCATTCGGCGCGCATGGGGTGGGTCGCCGTGGATTGTCTTGTGATCGTGTTCCTGTCCGTTGGTGGGGGGTTTGGTGAGCACGGCGAGGTGCCGGGATGCGTGCGCAGTGGGAGCCGGGAGGATCTGATCGGCCCGCGAGGAGGCTGAGTGCGGAAAATAGCGGTAGGCCGTGCGGGCGCCCGTACGCTGCCGGAATGATCTTGGGGCTATCCGGAACACTTGAGGGCGTGAACGCAGCGCCCTCCGGCACGGCTCCCGGCGCCGTCCGGGTCGGATATGCCCGCTGCTCCACCGACGGGCAGGACGTCGTGGTCCAGACCGAGCAGCTCCTCGGTCTGGGTGTGTCCGAAGACCGGATCTACATCGATCGGGGCTTCTCCGGGACCACCGGCCGCAACCGCGGCGGCCTGGACCAGGCCCTGACCGCGGTGTGGCCGCCCAGCGTGTTCACCGTGACCAAGTTCGACCGGTTCGCCCGCAACATGGCCGAGGCCAACCAGATCCTCACCGACCTGTCCGACCGGGGCGTGCCGTTCGGGCTGGGCGCCTCGGTCTACGACTGGAACGACCCCTTCGGCCGGCTGTTCCTACAGACCCTGGCGATGGTCGCCGAGTTCGAGGCCGGCTATGTAGGTGGATCCGAGAGCTAGATGCAGGCAGATGCACAGAGGTCGGTTGGGTCAGGTGATTGTGATCACGACCTTGCCGAAGGCGCCGCGTTCGAGGTGGTCGAGGGCAGAGGGGAGGTCGTGCAGGGCGTATTCGGCTGCGATCACAGGGTGCAGGGCGATGTGGTCGGCCGCGCGGACGAGGTCCTCCAGCGCCCGCCGGTGGCCGACCTGTAGGCCGTCGATGCGTAGCTTCTTGCGGGCCAGGTGAGCGACATGGCCGGAGATCTCGTATCCCTCGAGAATGCCGATGAGCGAGATGTGGCCGCCGACCGCTGCCGCCTCGATCGAGCGGGCGAGGTGGTGCGCGCCGATGGTCTCCAGGATGTGGTCGGCCCCACGGTCGTGGGTGGCTTCGTAGACGGCCTCGACCCAGTCCCGGGTCGTCCTGTTGATCAGATGGGTGGCGCACAGGTCCTTGGCTCGGGCGAGTTTGGCGTCGTGGCCGGAGACCACGATGACCTCGGCGCCGTGCGCCGCGGCGATCTGCAGGCCGAACAGGGCGACCCCGCCCGTGCCCAGTACGACCACCGTCTGGCCCGCATGCACTCGGCCCTGCCCCACCAGGGCGGTCCAGGCCGACAGGCCGGCCATCGGCAGCGTGCTCGCCTCGACGTCGCTGAGGCTGGCCGGTGCCCGTACGGCCCACTCCTGATCGAGGGCGACATACTCGGACAAGACCCCGAGGTAGTATCCGCTCCCGAGAGCCTCCGGGCCGCCCATCCGGGCATTGCCCGGACCGGGCCCGTCGAGCCAGCCTGGCAAGCAGACGGAGATGACGCGATCCCCGGGCGCGAAGCGGTCGGTTCCTGTCCCCACGGCGACGACCTCGCCCGCCATGTCGGAGCCGGGCACGAACGGGCCGTTGCCGGGGAAGGTCATGGTCAGACCCTCGTCGATGGCGAGCCTGTCGCGGTAGTTGAGCGCGACCGACGAAACCTTGACCAGGATCTCGCCGGGCGCGGGATCCGGGATGGGGGCCTCGGTGAGTTCCAGGTTGGCGCGGCCGTTCGTCTTCATCGTCCATTGCTTCATGGCGTCTAGATTCGCCACCGCGCGCGGTTGCTTCCAGACCCGGGCGTGGGTGGTCAGCGGCTGCCTGGCATCGGCAGGGTCAGGCAGCAGGGTGGCCTGCGCGGCACTATAGGAGACATGGCAGACACCGCGACGCTAGGGGAGTTTCTGCGCCTTCGGCGAGGCAGGCTTAAACCGCAGGACGTGGGCATCGCCTCATATGGCGAGCGCCGGGTGCCGGGGCTGCGCCGTGAGGAACTGGCCCAGCTCGCGGGGGTGAGCGTCACCTACTACACGCGACTGGAGCAGGGCCAGAGCCACCAGGCGTCGGAATCGGTCATCGAGGCGCTCGCCCGCGCGCTGGAGCTCAGCGACGACGAGCGCATCTACCTGCACAATCTCGCCAGGCCCAGGACGGCACGCCCGCGCACCCCCGCACCTGCGACCGTGCGTCGGGCCACTCGGCAGCTCATCGACTCCCTGGAGTGGCCCGCCGTCGTGACCGGGCCGCGCACCGAGGTGCTGGCGTGGAACTCCCCAGGGCATCGGCTCCTGGCGGGGCACCTCGATCGGGACGCGCCCGATCACGTTGAGCGGCGCCCCAACCTGACCAGGATGCTGTTCCTGGATGCGCACCATCGTGACCTCTACCCGCGCTGGGACACCTCGGCATCCTGCGCCGTCGCGTCGCTGAGACTCACCGTCAGCCGGGATCCCGACGACACTGAACTGGCCGCGCTGATTGGAGAGCTGATCATGAAGAGCGAGGAGTTCGCCGCGCTGTGGTCCGCACACCCAGTCGCCGAACACGCCTCTGGACCTCGTCACCTGCGGCATCCCGAGATCGGCGAACTGGTTCTGGAGCTGGAGACGCTGTCGCTGGTCGACGAGCCCGACCATCGCCTGCTCATCTTCAGCGCCGCGGAGGGAAGCCCATCCCAGGCTGCGCTGCGGCTGCTGTGGGTCTGAACCAAGGACACGAGCCTCAGCTATTCACAGCTGCCCCCTCTACTTTTCTAGCCGTAGGTAACGGTGCACTCCAGGCGGTACGCCGACAAGTGGGTTAGCTGGCTCGTTCGGCTCTAGCTCGGGTTTGGGCGAGGCGGTAGGAGTCCGTGCCTGTCTCGATGATGTTGCGGGCGAAGGTGAGACGGTCGACGATCGCGGCGCAGAGACGCGGGTCGGTGAAGGTGCGGGTCCAGTCTGAGAACGACTCGTTGGAGGCGATGGCGACGCTGTTCTTCTCCTCGTTCGGTGAGGACCTGGAAGAGGAGTTCAGCGCCGTGCCGGTCGAGTTCCATGTGCCGAGTTCGTCGATGCAGAGCAGGTCAACGCGTCCGTAACGGGCAACGGTCTTGGCCAGGCGAGGTGTCGCTGGCCGACCTGGCGACCGAGTACAGCGTCGGCCGCTCCACCATCCACCGCATCATCCACGGGCCGCCGGCCGGGCAGGGCTGACGCTGACGTCGGGGAGCCGATGACGGCGGTGGAAGCCGCGGTCTCGCAGGCCCACGATTGGCACGGGCGGTGCGCCGACTACCAGGCCGAGCACCTCGCGCAGGCCGCCGACGCAGCGGACCATGGTGCAGAACTGGTTCCAGGATAAGTCGGAAAGGGGCAAGCCGCAGGTCAGCGGGGTGTCTGGACCTGCGGCGCTGACTCAGACGGTGACGCGGTCGGTGAGCAGGTCGGCGACCGTCCGTGGTTCGCGGCCGAGGAGTTCGGCCAGGAGCGGGTCGACTTCTGTGAAATGGCCACTTCGCGCGGCCTCGAAGAACGGCAGCAGCAAGCGGGCCATGGACTCCGACATGCCGGCCGCGACATGGTCGGCGATCCATTGCTCGTCTTCCACGACGACTCGCCTGATGTCGCGGCCGGTGATCTGCGTGGCGATCGTGGCGATGTCGTCGAAGGTGACGGCGCGGCGGGCGGTGAGCGTGACGGGACCGTCGAACGGGCGCTGCCCGGCGAGGATGATTGCGGCGGCCTCGGCCTCGTCGGCGCGGTCCGTCCACGAGACGGGGCCGTCCGCCGGCGCGGCGATGACTCCTGTCTGCCGCCAGGGGCCGAGCAGCCAGTGGAGGCTGTGGGAGTAGAAGCCGTTGCGCAGCGAGGTCCAGGCGGTTCCCGAGTCCGCGAGCAGCGCCTCGGTGGCGGCGTGTTCACGCGCCGGGGCGAACGGACTGTCGCTGCGCACGTTCTGGTGACCGGTGTACAGGATGCGCCGGGCGCCCGCGGCGACCGCGGCCTCGATCGCCGTGCGGTGCAGACCGACTCCGTCGCCGTGGGGGTCGTTCTGGGACACCAGCAGCACTTGATCGGCGCCCTCGAACGACTCACGCAACGCGGACGGGTCGTCGTAGGAGCCACGCCGTACGCGCACGCCCCGGTCGGCGAAGTGCTGTGCTTTGGCGACGTCGCGCACGCTGACGCCGATCTCGTCTGCGGGGATGCGCTTGAGCAGGTGCTCGACGGTGGCGCCGTTGAGGGCGCCGGTCGCGCCGGTGATGACGATCATGATCACGCCTTTCTGTGGATGTCTCGCGTTGGACCACGTGGTCGGGCGCCGAGGCGTTCGGTGGTCGCGAGGACGTGTGCCGAAGGGGAGGGACAGCCGGTCCGGGCTGCGGCCGTCCACGGGGGGGCGAGGACGGCGATGCGCCGTTCTCACCCGCGCCGTAGCAGGGGCAGGAGGATGTCGTCGACGAGGTGAGCGAGGAATCGCTGGTCGCAGGGCTCGCCGGCGAAGATGAGCCGGTGAACGATGACGGCCGGGGCGATCTCGGCGAACAGCCCGGCCGCTCCGGGCACCAGGTGTTCGCCGGCCTCGGTCGCGCTGCGAAACGGCTGTTCGGTCATCATCGCCCCATCGCGACGCAGGATCCGCCGCATGGCCGCGGCGAGCTCCGGGTCGCTGCGCATGCCCGCGAACAGGGCGCCGAGCAGCCCGACCTCCTGTTCACCGATCTGTCGCGCCAGCCACCGCACGAGCTCCAGCAAGACCTCGCGAAGATCACCTGTCCAGGTGACCGGCGGGGTGTCCACCGCGCGGCGCTCGACCGCCGCGGCCACCAGCGCGGCCTTGCCGGCGTAGCGCCGGTAGACCGTCGGCTTACCGACCCCGGCCCGGGTCGCGACCGCCTCGATGGACAGCTGGTCGTACCCGACTTCGGTCAGCAGACGCAGCGTCGCGTCGAGAATGGCGACGTCACGGCCGCTGTCACGCGGCCTGCCCCGCGTCGGCGAAGCCTCACCCGCCCCTGACACACCCACCCCTGATTTACGAAACGGAACTGGTACGTAACGAAAATAGGGTCGGGCGGGGGAGCCGGTCAAGGCCTCCGATTCCCGAAGCTGTCCTGAGCCACAAAGTGGAGTCTTTTGCGCAGGTCGGCCCGCGAGGAGGATCGGAACGACCAGTAGCGACAGGCGGCTGACGCCGACGGTCAGCGGGGGTGTCGGCGAGCGGCGGAGTCGGTATCTGCGGTGACGCGGGCGGAGGTGTGTTCGCCGAGGCGGACGTAGGCGCCGAGGCTGGCCAGGTGGGCGTGGCGGGACTTGGCTTGGAGTTCGGCGGCGGTGCGGCCGGCGGCCGCGAGGTGCTGCAGCGCGGAGTGGCGCAGCTGGTGGAGCGTCCATCCGTTGCCGTGCGGGTCGAGGACGCGGGTGGCGGTCTTGAACAGGTACTCGGCGCGGGGGTAGGAGAGTCGGCCGTGTCCGGTGGTCGGGCAGATGTCGGCGGCCGCGGGCGCGCGGGGTCCGGTGGTGGGGGCGCGGCGGTCTGCCAGGAACACCGGCCCGGCGGTGCGGCCTTTGAGTAGGCGGGGTAGCAGCCGTGCGGTTCCGGTGGCCCAGTGCACGTACTCGATCGCGCCGCCCTTGGAGACCACCCGGGCGCGGCGGAACTCGGGGTCCAGATCCTCGACATTGAGGGAGAGGATCTCTTCGGCGCGGGCGGCGGTCTCGTACAGCATCCGCCACAGCACCCGCTCGCGCAGCCCGTGCGCGTCATCGCCGAGCAGCTTGTCCAGCCGGGCACGCGGGACGGCGCGGTCACCGCGACGGGCGGGCTTGCGGCGGGTCAGCCGCCGCGCCGGGTTGGTGGCCAGCAGCTCCTGGCGCTGCGCCCAGGTGGTGAACGAGGTGAGCGCCGACAGGTGCCGGTTCCAGGTGGCGGCCGCCGCGCCGTTCCACCGCTGCATCACCGCGGCGAAGTCCTCGGGTGCCAGGTCGGCGACCGGGCTGGCGCCGCCGGCGACGTCGATCAGCCGGGCGAGGGTGTCGTCGTAGCTGGCGCGGGTGGTGAGGACCGGGATCTGATCGAGGTAGCGGTCGATGGCGGCTGCGAGGGTGCAGGCGCCGGATGGGCTCGGCCGGCCGGGGAACGCTACGACGGGCACCGGTGACCTCCGCGGGGGTTATGTGACACATAACGTTGCCGACTCGCTTGCGCCGCGGCGGATGGCGAGCTGGGCGAAGGGGAGCCAACGTGGGCCAGTGTGACAGGTAATGCAGATTCCCTGTCACATCTGATCGTCCCTGGCTACGGTGATTGGTGTGAGGACGGGGATGGTGCTGGCTCAGCGGTACCGGCTAGACCGACTGCTGGGCCGGGGCGCGATGGGCCAGGTGTGGGCCGGGTTCGACGAGCGGTTACGCCGGCGGGTGGCGGTGAAGCTGATGCTGGCTGATCTGCTGGGCCACGACCGGCGGTCCCAGGAGGTGCTGGTGCGGTTCCGGCGGGAGGCCGAGGCCGCGGCCCGATTGTCTCACCCCAATATCACCACCATCCACGACATGGGCGAACACCGCGAGATACGCGGCGATGCGGAATGGATCCACCCCTACCTGGTACTGGAACTCCTGGACGGCAGGGACCTGAGGACCGTGCTGGCCGGGTGCCCGGGAGGCTTGCCGGTGACGGAGGCGCTGGAGTATGGGGCGCAGGTCTGCGACGGCCTGGCCGCAGCGCACGCTGCCGGGGTCGTGCACCGCGACATCAAACCCGCCAATCTCATGTTGCTGGCGGACGGGACGGTGAAGATCTCCGACTTCGGGATCGCCTGCCTCAGCGATGGCACCGCGATGTACGTCGGCCGCGCCCAGATCGGGACTCCGGCCTACATGGCGCCCGAGCAACTCGACGGCCGAGAACTCGACGGCCGCGCCGACCTGTACGCGCTGGGCGCCACGTTCTACCACCTGCTCACCGGCAAGACCGTCTTTCCCGCCAACGACCTCCAGGTCCTGGCCTACCAGCACGCGGCCAAGACACCCGATCCGCCCAGCGCCCTGCGCTCTGGCATCGATGCCGACATCGACCGGCTGATCGGCTCCTTGCTCGCCAAACATCCCGACGGGCGGCCCGCCGATGCCTCCCGGGCAGCCGTGGGCTTTCGTGCCGTCGCCGCTCGCCCCCGCCATCATCGCTTGGCCGAGGCCGAGCGCCTCGCCCGTGTTTGCGTCGATCCCGAAGCCCAGTCGCGTGCGTTGATGAAGGTCGCAAAGGTCATCGTCGGCCACGAGCCAGATCGCTCACGGACCCTGCTGACCGATGCCGAGCGCATCGCCCGATCCATCACCCATCCGCCCTCGCAGGCTGCAACGTTGCGGGATATCGCGGAGGTGGTCGCCGAACACGATGCGGACGACGCCGAGCACATCGCCCGCTCTATCACCGAGCCCGTCCGGCAAGCACAAGCGTTGGCGAAGGTCGCCAAGGTGGTGGCAGGACGCGACCTGAGGCGAGCCCGGAAGCTGCTGACCGAAACCGAGCACGCCGCGCTCTCCCTCACTGGGTGGCAGCGGGCAGTTGCATTACAGGGTGTCGCCGAGGTGGTCGCCGAACACGATGCGGACGACGCCGAACGCATCGCCGGATCCATCACCGAATCTGACTACCGGGCAATGGCGTTGGCGAAGGTCGCCAAGGTGGTGGCGGGACGCGACCGCCAGCGGGCCCGGAGACTCCTGGGCAACGCCGAGCGCATCGCTGGCTCGGCGGGCCGGCCCCACGAAATCGGGTTCGCCTTGACGGCTGTCGCCGTGGTGGTTGCCGAGCACGACCCGCAGTGGGCGGAACGCATCGCCCGATCCATCATCAGCTCTGATTACCAGGCGGCGGCTTTGAGGGATACCGCCAAGGTGATCGCCGAGTACGACCCGAGCCGGGCTGGACGCATCGCCCGATCTATCGCTGATTCTCCTTACGATCACCCGGCGTGGGTGCTGGCCAAGATCGCCCCCGTGGTCGCCCGGCACGACGTCGTCGAAGCCGAGCGCGTCGCCCGATCCATCACCATGCCTCTTGCCCGAGCAGAAGCGCTGTGCGGGATCGCTGAAGCGGTGGCAGGGCACGATCCGGGCCGGGCGCGCAAGCTCTGGGCCGACGCCGAACACGCCGCGCGGGTCGACTCCAACGATCCGGGGTTGGGGTTGACGGGGGTCGCCCCGTCGGTTGCCGGACACGACCTACCATGGGCCGAACGCATCGCCCGCTCTATACCCCCCCTCATCTTCGGGGGAGAGAAGGCTGTTTGGGGCGATATCGCCGAGGTGATCGCCAGGCAGTGCTGCTCCCCTTCCAGCCACGGACACGGCCGCTGAACAGGCGTCCTTCTCCTGGACGTGGCCCACGCCGCCAACTGAACGGCTGGCCGAGGTCACGGGCGGTGAAGCGAGACCCCGGCGAACGGGTGGTTCCGGTCCGAGCGCGGCGGGATAAGTCCGGCACGACGCGCGTGGGCCGGACCGGATAACGGCACGGCGGCACCTTGGACGCTGTCGGGCGTGTGAAACCGGCGCTGGTCAGGGCGGGTGTTCGGCGGCGGCCGCGCGTCCCGGTCGCCGGTCGGGTTCGGACACTATGTCGAGTCGCACGTCACGCTCCGCTACATGGCGGCTGGGGCCACCTTCGGGAGGAGGACGCCGTTCGGTCAGTGTTCCTCGCTGGAGTCATGGAAGGCGCGCAGGCCAGCGGCGACTTCAGCGCGGGTGAAGGCGTAGCGGCCCAGGAAGTTGATGTGCTCGTAGGCGATGGGCGAGAGCCGGGCGCACATGGCGTCGGTGGCGGGGAACCCGTCCGCCCGGATCTTTTCGACAGCGGCGTCCAGGTAGAGGGTGTTCCACCACACCACCGCGTTCAGGGCGAGGCCGAGCGCACCGAGCTGGTCCTCCATCCCTTCGCGGTAGCGCTGGCGGAGCTGGCCGCGGTTGCCGAAGGCGATCCGGCGCGCGAGGCGGTGGCGGGCCTCCTGGGTGTTGAGCTGGGTGCCGATCATGCGGCGGTAGACGTCATCGGACATGAACTGCAGCAGGTGCAGGGTCTTGAAGATCCGGCCATAGTGCGCGAACGCGTCGCCCAGGCCGGTGGGGCGGCCGTCGTGTGACAGCATCCGGATCAGGTCGTAGGCGCGTACGGTGCCGGTGGTGAGCGAGCCTGCGACGCGCAGCATGTCGGCCCAGTGCGCGCGGATGCGGTTCAGGCGGACGGTGTGGCGGGACATGTGGTCCAGCGGCCCGTAGGTGGCGTGGGTGTTGGTGCGCCACAGGCGGGTGTCGGCGAGGTCGGCGATGCGCGGGGAGAACTGGTAGCCGCAGATGGCGAACAGGCCGAACAGGCCCTGTAGTCCCAGCTCGGACACCAGCCGCAAGGTGACCAGCGGGTAGCTTTCGCGTCGTCAGACGGCCCGTTTCCTGACGCCGGGCGCTTCGTTGGGTTGGTCGAGTGAATCGGGCGGTTCGGCGAGGAAGGGGTGGGTGTGCGTCAGGAGTGGTTGCCGGAAGACGTGGTGGCGTGCTGGACGCTGGTGGACGGCGACTGGGATCTGGTGGCGAACAAGACTGGGGCCACACGGCTCGGCTTCAGCCTGTTGCTGAAGTTCTTCGAGATGGAGGGCCGGTTCCCCGATCTTCTGGAGGAGGTCCCGCAGGCCGCCGTGGAGTACGTCGCCGGACTGGTGAAGGTCCCAGCCGAGGACTTCACGAAGTACGCCCTGGTGGGCCGCACGGCTGAGTACCACCGCAAACAGATCCGGGAGGCGCTGAAGTTCCGGCCGGCGACGCTGGAGGACGAGGAACAGCTGACCGCGTGGCTGGCTGCGGAGGTGTGCCCGGTCGAGCTGGTTGAGGGCCGCCAGCGGGAGGCCCTGCTCGTGGAGTGCCGGGCAAGGAAGATCGAGCCGCCGGGCCGGACCCGGATCGAGAAAGTGCTGGTTGCGTCCCGCAACCGGTGGGAGAAGGTGTTCTGCACGCGGACCATCGAGCGCCTGGGCGACGCGGGCACGACCCGGCTGCTGACGCTGGTGGCGGAGGACAACGAGGACGGTGCCGCCCTGCTGGCCTTGCTCAAGCGCGACCCGGGCGCGGTCGGTCTGGACTCGCTGCTGACCGAGATCACCAAACTGAACGACGTGCGCAAACTCGGCTTGCCCGACGGGTTATTCGCGGACTGCTCGGAGAAGCTGCTGGCCGCATGGCGGTCGCGGGGCGATCAAGATGTACCCGTCGGACTTCCGTGACACCGCCGAGGAAGCGCGGATCACGCTGCTTGCGGCGTTGTGCTCCTCCCGGCAGGCGGAGATCACCGACGCGCTGGTGGACCTGCTGATCGCCCTGGTGCAGAAGATCAATGCCCGTGCTGAGCGGCGGGTGGAGAAGCAGCTCGCTGCGGAGCTGAAGAAGGTCCGCGGGAAGGAAGGCATCCTCTTCAAGCTGGCCGACGCGGCGATCGGCAAGCCCGACGAGGTGGTGCGCACAGCTCTGTACCCGGTCGTCGGGGAGAAGACGCTGCGCGACCTGGTGGCCGAGGCGAAGGCGAACGAGAGGGTGTTCAAGGCCAAGGTCCGCACCACCCTGCGGTCGTCGTACAGCTCGTACTACCGGCAGATGCTGCCGCCGCTGTTGAGAACGCTGGGGTTCAAGTGCGACAACACCGCCTACCGGCCGGTGATGGACGCGCTCGCGCTGCTGGAGAAGTACGCCGGGGTCGACGGCAAGACTCGCTTCTACGACGCCGCCGACGAGGTGCCGATGGACGGGGTCGTGCGCAGGGACTGGCGCGAGGCCGTCGTGGACGACAAGGGCAAGGTCGAGCGCATCCCGTACGAGCTGTGCGTCCTGGTGGCGCTGCGGGACGCGATCCGGCGCCGGGAAATCTACATCGAGGGCGGCCTTCGCTGGCGCAACCCCGAGGACGACCTGCCCGGCGACTTCGAGGCCACCCGCACCGTGCACTACGCAGCGATCCGCCGGCCCATGGACCCCGAGGCGTTCATCGCCGACCTGAAGCGGCGGATGACCGCCGGCCTGGACCGGCTCGCGGCCGCACTGGCGGACGGCTCGGCGGGCGGGGTGAAGGTGACCACGCGGCACGGCGAGCCGTGGATCACTGTGCCGAAGCTGGAGAAGCTGGACGAGCCCACCGGCCTCCAGGCGCTCAAGGAGGAGGTCGTACGCCGCTGGGGCGTGCTCGACCTCCTGGACGTGCTGAAGAACGCCGACTTCGACACCGGCTTCACCGACGAATTCGCCTCGGTCGCCGCGTACGAGCGCATCGACCGCGCCACCCTCCAGCGCCGGCTCCTGCTTGCCCTGTTCGCGCTCGGCACGAACATGGGCATCCGCGCGATCGTGGCGTCCGGCGAGCACAGCGAGACTGAGGCCGCGCTGCGGCACGTGCGCCGCCACTTCATCACCGTCGACAACCTCCGGGCCGCGGTCACCCGACTGGTGAACGCCACCTTCGCCGCCCGCGACGCCGCATGGTGGGGACAGGGCACGGCGTGCGCCTCGGACTCGAAGAAGTTCGGCTCCTGGTCGTCCAACTTCATGACCGAGTACCACGCCCGCTACGGCGGCAACGGCGTGATGATCTACTGGCACGTCGAGCGCAAGAACGTCTGCATTTACTCCCAGCTCAAGAGCTGTTCGTCGTCCGAGGTCGCGGCGATGATCGAGGGACTGCTGCGGCACTGCACCGATGCCGAGATCGAGTCCAACTACGTCGACACGCACGGTGCCTCGGTGGTCGGGTTCGCCTTCACCGAGCTGCTGAACTTCCGGCTACTGCCCCGGCTGAAGAACATCGGCAGCATCCGCCTGTACCGGCCGAACGACGACCCGCCCGGTTGGCCGGCCCTCGGCACCTCGCTGACCCGGCCGATCCGCTGGGACCTGATCGAGCAGCAGTACGACCAGATGGTCAAGTACGCCACCGCCCTGCGCCTGGGCACTACGGAGGCCGAGCAGGTGCTGCGGCGCTTCACCCGCGGCGGACCGAAGCACCCCACCTACCAGGCGCTCGAAGAACTCGGCCGAGCCGTACGTACGATCTTCGCGTGCGATTACCTGGCCAGTCCCGACCTGCGGCGTGAGATCCACGGTGGGCTCCAGGTCGTGGAGAACTGGAACAGCGCGAACACCGTCATCCACTACGGCAAGGACGGCGCACTGACCGGCCCGGACAAGGAACACGCCGAGACCTCGATGCTCGCCCTGCACCTGCTCCAGTCCTCGCTCGTCTACCTCAAGACCCTGCTGCTTCAGCAGGTCCTCGCCGAACCGGCCTGGGCGAAGAAGCTGACGGATGAGGACCGGCGCGGACTGACCGCGCTGTTCTGGTCGAACATCAACCCGTACGGCACGTTCCGCCTCGACATGGACAAGAGGCTCGATTTGTCGTCCGCCACGGTGCCTGTCCCGCGCCGTGCGGCGGACGACGCTGCCCGCCCGGCGGGCTCGGCTCCATGACGCAGCGGATGAGACGCGAAATTCGCAGTGAGCACTGGCTCATGAGACCAGAACATGCCGGGTGCCCCGGCAGAGGCGAGGCGCCCCTACCCGGCGCCTGAAGCGTACGTGCTCGGGGTCGAGGAACCCCGGAACAGCCATTGGCGCCGAGAACGATCCTGACGCCGCTGGCGAAGGTGGCGCGTGCCCGGCCTATGTAGCGAACCGTGCCACGGTCTGTCAGGGGCTCAGCGATTGTCAGACCGGTCGTCGGTAGATGCGGGTTAGGGCGTCGAGTGTTTGGGCGATGTGTTCGCGGAGTTCAGCCGGAGTGAGGATCTCGGCGTCGGCGCCAAGTTTGAGGAATTCGGGAAGGGCTTGTTCAACGGACTCGATCGGGATCGTCACCCGAGTCCAGCCATCGGGATCTGGCGGCGTGGCGGTCCGATGGGCGGCGTCGGACATGGCAGAGTCCCACAGCTGAGGCAGCTGGTCGAAGATCCTCGGGGACAGGCGGAGAGTCGCCTCGCCCTGGTGGCGGCGCGCGTCGAAGGATTTCAGGTAGTGGTGCCAGTAGTCGGCAAGGTCAAAGCCGTTGGGCCGATCGAAGCGTTCGTCGAGGACACGGAGATCCATGATCCGCGCGATGCGGTAAGTGCGGAGTTGTTCGCCGGCGCCGGCCACGAGGTACCAGTGCCCGGCCTTGAGCACCAGCCCGTACGGTTTCACGGTCCGGGTGATCTCGTGAGGTTCGGCCCAGCGCAGGTAGCGCATCCGCACGGCGCGGTCATTCCACACCGCGTCCGCGACCACGCCCAGGTGGGGAGTGCGGTCGCCATCGCGGTACCACGCCGGGGCGTCGAGGTGGAACCGCTCAGCGATGCGGCTGGCGCGGTCGCGCAGTTCGGCGGGCAGGGAGGCCATGAGTTTGAGCTGCACAGCGGTCACGAGGGCACCCATGCCAAGGTCGGCGGCAGCTGTGGGCAGCCCCGTCAGGAACAGCGAGTCGGCCTCATCGGCGGTCAGCCCCGTCAGCCGGGTGCGGAAACCGCCGAGCAGTCGGTACCCGCCGTCGTGGCCGGGTTCGCCATACAGCGGTACACCCGCCGCGCTGAGGGACTCCATGTCGCGGTAGACGGTGCGAGCAGACACCTCCAGCGCGTCGGCCAGTTCTTGTGCCGTCATCCGTTCCCGGGTCTGCAGGAGCAACAGGATGGACACCAGCCGGCTCGCACGCATGCGGTCAATTCTATCCCAGTCTACTGACATGAGATGTCAGTGGAGTCGGAATAGCGTCCCGCCCATGGACATCGACATTGATATCGACCAGTTCGTCAACCGATACGTCGCGGTATGGAACGAGTCTGACCCGGTTGCGCGCCGACGTGCCATCGCCGGACTGTGGGACGCGGACGGCATACAGGTCATCGAATCCACGCGATACCACGGTCATGACGCCCTTGAGGCCCGGATCGCCGAAGCTCATAACAATTTGGTGCGGGACGCAGGATTCGTCTTCCGGTCCGCGGGCGACGCGACCGGTCACCATGACACGGTCACCTTCACCACCCACATGATCCCCGCAGCCGGAGGGAACATCGCCTGGACCGGCCGCATCTTTCTCACCCTCGGTGAGAACAGGCTCATCCGGCACGAGTACCAGTTCGCCATGAATACGCCGAACGAGACGAAGTCGAGCACTCGTGCCACGACAGAGGAGTTCCTTCGCCGACTGGGCGAGGGCGAGCCCGACCGGATCGCCGAGCTGTTCGCCGAGCGCGTCGACTGGCAGTTGGACTGGCCGGAGGACGGTCATCCAGCGGTGCCGTGGATCCGCCCTCGCTCCACCCGCGCCGACGTCGCCGACCACTTCCGGGAAATAACCGCTTTCCATGTCCCCGAAAAGTCGGCCGGAGGAGTGTCCCGCGTCCTCATCGACGAAACGGAGGCGGTGGTGCTCGGCGACATCCAGCAGACGGTGAAGGCCACCGGAAGGCAATACACGGCCCTGTGTGCGCTTCACCTCACCGTCGAGGACGGGCTGATCACCCGCTACGCCGTCTATGAAGACAGCCTCACCGTCGCCGAAGCCCTTGCCAACCAGCCGGTTAACCGCTGAACACGCGGCCGCCCCGCAGTGCCTGTCCGCCCTCACTGAGAGGATGCATGGGTGGGGAAGCGTTTCCGTGCTCCGCGAGTGTCGGCAAACGACCGTTTGCCGACACTCGCGTCCGTGATCGTGAACCCGCAGGTGGGCAGTGTCGGCAACTTGCGTCGGGAATCAACGTCGGTGAACGGTCCGGCCGATAGATTCCGACACATGCTCATCGGCTATGCGCGGGTCTCGACCGCCGACCAGAACCCCGCTCATCAGATCGACGCCCTGTTGCGGGTTGGCGTCGACCGCGACAACATCCACGTCGACAAGGCCAGCGGCGCGAAGGCGTCCCGTCCGAAGCTCGACCTCGTCATAAAGCTGCTGCGCGAGGGCGACACGCTGAAGGTCACCCGGCTCGACCGGCTTTCTCGCTCCGTGCTGCACCTGGTGACCCTCGGCGCCGAGCTGCGCGAGCGCGGGATCGGGCTGCACGTCATCGAGCAGGGCATCGACACCGCCACCATGGAGGGCCGCGCCATGTTCGGCATGCTGTCGGTGCTCGCCGAGCTCCAGCGCGAGCTGATCGTGGCGAACACCAACGACGGACTCGCCTCCGCTCGAGCCCGCGGCCGGGTCGGCGGACGCCGGCCCAAGCTCACCCCCGACCAGGCCGGACTCGCCCAGGAGCTGTACGACGCGCGCGAGAAGACCGTCCAGCAGATCGCCGACCTGTTCGGCGTGTCCCGGTCAACGGTGTACGGGCACCTCGACAAGACCAAGACCGTCCCCCGCCAGGCCAAGAAGACCGCGGTCACAAAGCCCTGACCGCTACCTTGCGGCTGGTGTCTGAGCTAGGACTCCGGGGCCGAACACGATGTCGGAGTAGGAGGCGGTGTCGGTCACCACGGTCTCGGGGCGGGATCCGCCGTCGATGGTGTGGATGGCGTCCAGGATGAACAGCGAGTCGCGCAGCGTGCCGGGCACGACCAGGCCGCCGATGCCCATCACCTGGTCGTTGACCACGTTCAGCCAGGTCGCGCCGCGCTGGCGGCCGAAGTAGATCGGGTTGTGGCCGGAGTGCAGGTTGGCGCCCGGGACCACGAACCGCAGCCCATCGGCCGAGGCGATCTGCCCGCCGCCCCAGGGGCGCACGATGTCGACCCCGGCCTGGGCGGTGATCAGGCGAGCGTTGGCCGCCGAGATCGTCTCGGCGCGCAGGTATCCCTGGTCGACCTGCTGGAGGCGGGCACGGGTGAGGGCGGGCACGTTCGGCTTCTCGATCGGCACCAGGCCGACGTTGTACGCCTCGGCCACCAGCACCCCACACAGACTGACCGCGAAGTCCTCCAACGCGGGGTCGGCGCCGGAGATGTGGGTGAAGTCGGCGGCCAGCCCGGTCCGGTCGAACACCTCCAGCAGCAGCTCGGGGAAGTCCATCCGCGGCAGCATCTGACCGATCAGGGGGCACGGCCGGGATACGCCGGAAAGGGATCACGGACGGGCGTTGTAGCTGATTGATCGTCAGTGCGGCTCGGTGGGCGGGCCGTGGATGATGCGGTGGATGGTGGAGCGGCCGACGCTGTACTCGGTGGCAAGGTCGGCGAGGGACGCCTCGCCCTCGGCGTAGCGGCGGCGGATGGATTGCCGCGCGGGCTCGGGCAGTTTGGGCTGCTTGCCTTTGAGCTTGCTGTTCTTCTTGGCCAGAGCCATGCCCTCGCGGGTGCGCAGGTGGCCCAGGTTGGCCTCGAACTCGGCGACCGTCGCCAGGGTCTGTAGGAACAGCCGGCCGAAGGGGTCGTTCCAGTCGTAGACCGAGGCACCCGGCCCGAACGGCACGCCTCGGTCGGACAGGTCGGTGAGGATCTGGTTGGCCTCGGCCATGTTGCGGGCGAACCGGTCGAACTTGGTCACGGTGAACACGCTGGGCGGCCACACCGCGGTCAGGGCCTGGTCCAGGCCGCCGCGGTTGCGGCGGGTGGTCCCGGAGAAGCCCCGGTCGATGTAGATCCGATCGGCCGGGACGCCGAGCGCGAGGAACTGCTCGGTCTGGACGACGACGTCCTGCTCGTCGGTGGAGCAGCGGGCGTAGCCGACCTGGACGGTGCCGGGGGTCGTGCCAGAAGCGGGGGCGTTGGCGGCGTTCACGCCGTCCAGGTTTCGGATACGGCCCCGTCACCGGGACAGTTCGCGGAACACTCTTACGGAACACCTTGACCTGGCGGCGTTCCCGGCTGGCGGGTTTTCCGGTGGGGGATCCCCTAACGGAACACCCGCCAACAGAGGCGGGGCGCGGTTTACCGCGCCCCGCCAGCGCAGTCAGAGTCGATCCGTTCGTTGGTGCTGAGAGGGTTAGAGCGGGTTGCTGGATCCTCGGTCATGTTGCCGAAAGCTGCGGCCCTTTTTGGGCGGCCGGGTCAGGCACTTGCGATCGGTGTTGTCTGCGCAAGAGCGATGCGCCAGCCGTCCTGCTCCTCGACCAGGATGTAGGTGAGGCTGCCCGACGGCGGCAGGCTCGCGCCGCCGGGGTTCTTCGAGGCTGGATCCCGTTCGTCGGATATGTGCTTGAGACAGCTCACGATCGCGACCCCGGAGCCGGCGAAGCGCACGTCCACGATCTCCTGCCTGTTGCGCACCTGCGCCAATGGGCCCGCCAGGGCCGCCTCCATGGCCTGCCGCAGCGCGTCCCTGCCCAGAACTCGCCGTCCGGCGATGTTGACGATGATCGTTCCGGGCGTGTGCAAGGCGAGGAACGGTTCGAGGTCGTTCTGATGCTTCTCGGCCTCGGCTATCACCTGCTTGATGGCGGCGAGCCGCTCTATGCCGGCCTGTTCGTTCATCCGTGGGCTCCCTGCTGTGCGTGGGCTCGGGTCGGGCGAGTCGCCTGTTGAAGAGGCTGCTCGAAGGTCGGTCGCGCCGGTGACTGGGATGGCGTGGGAACGGACATGGCTGTCCCACCCCTCCCAAAACTCGGAGTGACCCGCTCCGAGTAATTTAACTCGGAGCGGTTCACTCCGCAATTGGTATCCTCAGTCCATGGACGACGCCCCGACGCCGCGCAAGCGGGGGCCTCAGGCCCGTGCCGCACGCAACGACCAGGCGCTGATCGAGGCGGCCCGCGAGGTCTTCATCACCCAGGGGTTCGACGCGCCGGTGTCGGCCGTCGCCGAGCGGGCCGGGGTGGGGATGGGCAGCCTGTACCGCCGATACCGCACCAAGGAGGAACTGCTCCAGCGGCTGTGCGCCGACTCCATGCAGCGCCTCGCCGAGACGGCCCGCGCCGGCCTGGCGATCAACGACCCGTGGCAGGGTTTCGCCCACTACGTCGTCGAGTGCGCCCGATTCGGCTTCGGTGCGCTGGCCCCCCTGGCGGGGACCATCGATGTCACACCACAGATACGGCAAGCCGCCGAACAAGCCCAGCAGTTCACCGATGAACTGATCACCCGAGCCCAGGACGCGGGAGCCCTTCGCGCTGACGTGACCGCCATGGACATCCACCTGCTCATCGGGCGGTTCAGCCGGCCAGGTCCCGCACCGTCCCGGCACGCCGAGGAAGAGACCAGGTCCCGCCTGCTGGCGATCGTCCTGGACGGCCTCAGAACCCACAACGCCGGTTCTCTCCCGGGCGCCCCGCCAGACCCCCGGCAGTACCACGCCATGTGGGCCGCCGACTGACCGACGGCGGACTCGATCGCGCCGAAGGCCTCCACCCAAGCCGCACCGCACTCTCCCCTCGGGCACGACCTCAGTCCGAACCGTGGCTGGTCGTGCCCGCCGCGGAACTCACCGCGCCGCACCGCGTGATGCGCAGCGTCCTGGCCCCGAACCCCTATAGCTACAGCGAGCCGCCATTCGGCGCGCATGGGGTGAGTCGCCGTGGATTGTCTTGTGATCGTGTTCCTGTCCGTTGGTGAGGGTTTGGTGAGCACGGCGAGGTGCCGGGATGCGTGCGCAGTGGGAGCCGGGAGGATCTGATCAGCGCGTGGACGCTGGTGGGTCGGGACCGGGAGCTGGTCGGCGACAAGCGGAGGACGGGCAGGCTCGGGTTCGCCGTGCTGCTGAAGTTCTACGAGATCGAGGGCCGCCGACTTCGGCCGCGGCGGTCCCTTCGGCGGTCAGTTCGCTTTGCAGGTCGCGGCAGAGGCGAAACAGCTCTGACATGGTGAGGGTGTCGCCGGGGTGCGCGGCGGAGGCGAGCTTGGCGAACGCGGGCCGTTTCAGTGCGGGGATCTTGGAGGTGGTCGCCAGGTCCTCGAACAGCCCCCCGGCCGAGTCTGGCCGTCTTGGCGTGCTTCGCGTGGGTGTCGTCAAGCCTTCTAATCCCGGCACCCCGGCATGAAGCCCGTCCGGGCCTCGAAGGTCATCGGGGATTCCTGGGAGGCTCGTGGAGGAGGGGTTCGAGGCGGGCGGCGGTCTGCCGGTATCGACTGACGGGTACGAGGTGGACGCCGTCGAAGGCGCCGCTGTCGCGGATGGCCAGGACGTGGTCGCAGGCGGCGGCGATGCCCGCGTCGGGGTCGGCTTCCACGGCTTGGACGAGTGCGTCGGGGATGGTGATGTCGGGGATGGTGGCGGCGAGGTTGCGGGCCATGGTCGCGCTGGCCAGGACCATCACTCCGGCGTAGACGGGTGCGTTGACGGTGATGGTCTCGCGCCAGCGCAGCAGGTCGTCGAGGCTGTAGCTGACCTGGGCGAACACGAAGTCGGCCTGCTGCTTCCAGGCGGGCAGCGGCCGCAGGCCGGAGGCGACGCCGATCTGGAACTCCGGATGCCCGGTGAAGACGGGGTCGGAGGTCGCGGCGCGGGCTTGGTCGAGCATGGACCGCACGTTGAGTTCGCCGGTGCGGTTGCCGGAGGCGGGCTTGTCGCCGTAGACGAACAGGAACCGCTGGACACCGTAAGCGGCGGCGGTCAGCAGGTCCCGTTGAAAGCCGAGCAGGTTGCGGTCGCGGGCGTTCAGGCAGGCGATCCCGGTCGCTCCCATCGCCTGCACCTCGTGGGCGACCGCGACGCTCGACACCGTCGCCCGCCCGATGTGGTTGTCGGGGATCAGAAACGCGTCCGCGACGGCGTCCAGTATCCCGATCTGGTGTCGTACCCGCCGAAGATCCGGTCGGGTCGGCGGCTCGATCTCACACACCACCTCGAACCCACGTGTCATGCACCTCACCCTAGACGACCGGCCACCAGGCCCGTAGAGCCATAATCAATCGAACCGGCTCGCTATCGCCGTTAGCGCTGTGGCATGTGCGCGCCACCTATATCACCCGCGAGAACCTGCGTGTGGCGATCGTGGCGGTGGTCAACGCCACCCTGGAGGCCCGCGAGGAATACTGGTGAGGCAAAGCGACCTCCACCGCCTCGGACTCCAAGCGGTTCGGCTCCCGGGAGGCCAACCTGATGACCGAGTTCCACGCCCGCTACGGCGGCGACGGAGCGGAACAGGGGGCGGCGTCGCGATGCGGATGGTGTCGCCGACGGCGGCCTCGTGCAGGAGCGTGGTGAATCCGGCGCGGTCCAAAGAGAGCTGACGGCTGGGGGTCGCAGGCGCCTCATAGGCGGGAGCGGCGGTGGTCAGCAGGTCGGCCAGGGCGTGGCGTTGACGTGCGTCGGTCTGTTTGTCGGTGGAATGCCAGAAATAGGTGCCGCCGTCCGCCAACTCAAGGCCCAGGGATACCCGACCCGAGATGAGGACATGGCCCGACTCGGCCCGGTCGCGCGCAAGCACCTCGGCGTGCACGGCGTCTACAACTTCCTCCTGCCGGATCTGGCCTCCGGCGCCATCCGCGAACCCGACGCGCCCGATGATGAGGAATGAGGCTTCTAGGGAGCCCATTGCGAGATCTCGTTGATGATCACAAATGTCGTACGGCTCGGGCATAGTGCCGAGCCATGGAGTGGAAACCGTGGCTGACCCGCTGGAGCCAGGAATGGGTCTCCAGCGCCGATCCCGCCGAGCTGGACTCGGAGGTGGCCCGCGCCAGTTGGCTCGGATTCGCGGCCGCCTCCCCTGAGGACGTCGCTGCCGTCGAGGCCAGGATCGGCGTTCGGTTACCGCCGTCGTACCGGGACTTCCTGTTGACGACGGATGGGTGGCGGAACGCTGGGATGTTCGTGTGGCGGATGCGCGACACCTCCACCCTCGGCTGGCTCCGCGACATCGAGCCGTTCTGGGGCGAGGGATGGGAGGAGTTCTACGACGAGGGTGTCGAAGGTGAGGAGGCGAGCAATCCGTTTGACCAGGCGCTGATGATCTCGCAGGAGGCGGATGCGGGCATTCTCTTCCTCGATCCCACCGACGTGGACGAGAACGGGGAGTGGGCCGCCTACAGCCACTTCTCGTGGCGGGCCGAGCCGCCCACTCGGCTTCCGTCGTTCACAGCGCTGATGGAGGATCTCTACGCCCAGTTCCACCAGATGCGCCAGCCGGAGGGCGAGACCCGCGACTCGTGGGACGCCAAGGTCGAGCAGGCTCGGCTCGACACCTTCGCCGGGGACGTCGACGCCCCGAACTCGGTCCTGGAACAGGCCGGGGAATTCGGCAGGAGCCGCGCCGCGGTCCTGCGAGCTCAACTGCTCGTCTTCCTGACGCACGAATACGAGGCCCTGCAACTGCTGGGACAGTTGCTGCACCCCTCCTTCATGCCCGAGGGTTTTCTTGCCGATCCGCTGTTCGCCGAGGAGTTCCTGCCCCTGCTGTTCGTGGAGCACGCCCAGAACGCCTCGAGGGGCCACAACTCGATCCTGCAGTCGGCGATGCTCGGCGAACGGCCCGAGATCCACCTGGTCATCGCCGATTACCAGGCCCGGCTACGGCGGTCGGGTCAACCGCTGAGCTACGGCAACCCCGAGTTCGACTCCCTGGTGAGAGCTGCCCTGGCGGCGCATCGGCACGACCCTGATGCGCTGTGGGACAGGCTGAAGGCCGCCCTGCCGCAATGGCGGCCCAGAACCGCCGACCACATCGCCCCGATCGTGCTGCTGGCCGACCCCATCCTGGCCGCCGCGATCACTCCTGAGCGCGGGCGCGAACTCCTTTCCCAACCGCGAGGTAACCGGTGATGATGCCCTTCCCGAGCCGCGACGACGTGGCGATGGCGCAGATCCTGCGTGATTGCCGCGACGGCCACGACCTCCCCGACACGCGACTGGAGGTCACCGGGACCGAAACCGGTCCGGACGGCGAGACCGTCAACGTCAACCGGGTCGCCTGCCGGAAGTGCGGGACGGTGAGGGTGACCCGGTGGCGGCCCCCGGATCCGTCGGCGCAGGCCCAGCTCATTACCGCCATGGGGACGTATGAAGCACCGGAGCCGGGAGACGTGCCGGGCCTGGCCGAGCGCGCCTTGCTCGTCACCGACGCGGAATACGCCGAGTTCATCGCCCAACGAGGCTTTCCGGGCGGCATCCCTTCGCACTTCGCGCCCGACCGGCGTACGGTGGCCGAACTCGAGAGGCTCAACCTCGCGCTGCAGATCCGAGCGGGCCAGTTCGGCCTGACCGACCGCGGCCGGTCGCTGGGCGAGATCCTGCCGGTGCCCGGCTACGCCGAATCCGCCGGCCTGATCGACGCCGTCTCCGGGGCGGCTCTGTTCTGGCCTCCGGTCGAGGACGGGGAACTCTCATTGACCGTGGTGATCTCCCCGCACGATCCGGGACCCGACCGGTCATACGCCTCCGTCGCGGAGGTGAGCTGCCGCTTCCACACGGGCTATATCTCGCTGCGGGAGATCGCGGGCCGCGAGATCGAGCTGCCGCCGCTGGCCGCGGGACACGGCGACTACCGGCTGCGCTTCCACGCCGGTGAACCCGTCTGCCTGCTACAGATCTGGCCGCAACCCCGACGGAAACCTCAAGTGGGCGTTTAGCAGAGGCGTGGCAGGTGCCCAAGCGTGGCGTAGATCGGCCGTATGTGCAGGTCGGTCATGACCTGAGTGAGGTGGTCGGAGGCGAAGTCGGCGCCGTGGTCGAGATGAAACGCGGCCGGGATGCCGCGCACGCGCCAGCAGGGTTCGGTCTTGCACCAGATCGCGTGGCGGAACGCTAGCGCGACGGTGAGCGCTGAGGGACGTCGAGGATGACGGCATACCCGGCGGCAGCGTGGGAGTAGTCGTCCTCGATCGCGGCCAGCCACGGCCAGGCGGGCTTGCCTGTGACTTGGATTTCTTGATGACAGGGCTTCTTGGTTCGGTAGTCGTCACGCTCAGACGTTCGAAGCGCCCCGTGGCAAGTTGATCTAGGTCGGGGTGGCTGTGTGATGTCGTGTGCTGGTTCGTTCAGGGTGGCGTGGTGGCTCGGACGTCGTCTTACCCCTCGGACCTGACCGATGAGGAGTGGGCGCTGGTGAAGCCGCCCGACGGCGGTGGCCGCCCCGAGAAGCGCTCGCGGAGCGAGATTGTGGACGCGGTGCTGTAGGTGGTGCGCATCGGCTGCCCGTGGCGGCAGCCGGGCTGAGGGCCGCGATGCCGACCCCAGCGTGGGCATCATCGACTCCCAGAGCGTCAAGGCCGCCGACACCGCCGGCCGCGGGTATGACGCGGGCAAGAAGGTGGCGGGACGCAAGCGCTTCATCGTCACCGACACCCTCGGTCTGCTCCTTACGGTGACCGTGTGCGTCCAGGACCGCGAGGGGTGCCATAGGGCTCAGCTATCTGAGGCATTGATCGTCCCGGGATGGATGAGAAAGGTGCGGGCATCTCACCCCGTTGGTCAAGGGGATCGACCCGCACAAGGTGAGCTAGACCACGGCCCTCGCGGACTCCGACGGCGGGCTCGTGCAGCAGGCGGGTGAGTCCCGCCCGGTCCAGGGAGATCCGGCGCTGGAGGTCGCCGGGTCCTCGTAGACGGGGGCGCCGGAGGCGATCGGCGCGGCCAGAGCGCCCCGCTGGCGGGTATCGGCCTGCTTGTCGTGGAGTGCCGGAGGTAGATCCGGTCGGACGCTCTTGCACTCGACCGACAAGATGACCCTCGACCTGCCCGGGTACCGGCGACGGCTCCCTGCGCCAACAGGAAGCCGTCCATGCCCCGTGTCGTCATCGAAGGTGTTCCGGTGATGCCCGAGACGCGTTGGGCGCGTGATTGGGCGGGCGGGTGATCCGGTCTTTTAGAGATGGTGTCTGCTCGCGAGGTACGGCGCCGGCTCGGGGACGCCGCGCACGGCGAGGTAGCCGTCCCGGCCGAGGTCGAGCCGCGCCGCCAGGCCGACGTCGATGGCCCAGTGGTTCGCGGTCGTGATGTGGCCGACGGCGGCCGTCTCGCCCGTGTGTGCGAGGGCCTCCCAGAGGAGATTCTCGGCGGTCTCGGCCTGCGCGGCGGCCAGCAGGATGGGACCGCCCCGGTTCGCGTCGAGGTAGACGTAGCCGGGACGCTCGCCGGGCGAGGACGAGACGATCAGCGGCATGCGCTCCAGCATGTGCGGATGGTCGGCGCCGTGGGGGCCGCCGCGCAGGGTCACATCGAGCGCGTCCATCCATTCGAAGTCGTCGGGGCGTCCCTCGCGCAGCCCCTCGGTCTTGGGGAGGACGCTGCGGTCGAGGCGTCCGGACATGCGCATCAGCGGGTGCAGGGTGAAGCCCGCGAGGCGGTAGCGACGGGTCGCGCCCGGATGCGGGCTTGAGGAGATCAGGCAGACGCGATCGCCCGCGTGGGCCAGGGCCGCGTCGATGAGCATGCGGCCGACGCCCTTGCCCTGGAAGCCCGGCAGGACGCCGAAGACGGCCAGGTACCAGACGGTGCCCCGGTTCTGCGCGACCGCGAGGCCGGCGATCTCGCCGCCGTCGGTCTCCGCGACCCAGCAGCCGCCGGGGTCGGTCGCGATGTGGTGGCCGATTCCCTCGATCCAGGCGCGGGCGGCGGGCTCGTCCGACGGTTCGGGCTCCGGATCGTTCCAGCGGCGGTCCCTCCGCTCGGCCTCCAGGAAGGCGGCGTCGCAGGCGCGCTGGGCGGCGGGCAGGTCGTCCGGTGTCATGGGTCTGATCCACTCGGAACTCATGGCACGCATGATCGGCCAGGAGTGGGGCGGACGTCATCCGCATTTTCGACGAGAATCGAACGCATCGAGACCGCCTAAAAGTGGGCTGATCGACCGCGTCGGCGGCCCTCTTGCCAAGGTCGTCGTCGCCCTCATCGCCATCCACGGCCTGGGCAAAACGCGAGACCACCGAACTGCTGGTGGCCGACCTCGACCTGGCGCGCGGCAAACGCGTCATCCGCCTCGACGTCCTCAGCCACCGTGCGTGCGGCACCTAGATGGGTCAGCGGGTCGGTGAAGGGTCGGCCACAGTGATCCGGCAGCGAGCCCCAGCTTGCCCTTGATCGGGCTGCCGGGGCTCAGATCGTCCGCAGTGCCGACCGTGTCGGCATCCCATTCCCGAAGCTGACTCCGGCCGTCAGGTGGGTCTTGATGTTGAGCGACGGGTGGATGTCCGAGCGATGCCAGGTTGTCTGCCACGCCGCGCCAAGTCGTTTTCTGCCACCGTGGACGCTGCCTTGGACGGGATGTCACTCACGTCGAGGTGTTCATGGGTGACCAGCCCCACCACGACTGCAATGATCCCGGCTCGTGCCTAAATCGTGTTGACCGTCCCTGGCAGGCAGTGCTGGAGTCGGCAGGTGGACAGCATTCCCGCCAACCGGCGGTACTGGAACCAGATCAGTAGCGCCTACCAACACGAGCACGACCCGCAAATCGGCGCCGCGCCTCGGCTGTGGGGCATGTCCTCCGTCCCCGACGCGCACCTGCAGGCCCTGGGCGACGTTTCCGGCAAGCGCGTCCTCGAACTCGGCTGCGGCGCCGGCCAATGGTCCAGGTCACTCGCCGCCGAGGGCGCCATCGTGGTCGGGCTCGACCTGTCCGAAGCCCAGCTCACCGCAGCAGCCCGCGAAATGGGAGCGGCGCGCTACCCGCTGGTGCAAGGCGCCGCCGAACAGCTCCCGTTCGCCTCCGGCAGCTTCGACCTGGTGTTCTGCGACCACGGCGGGCTGAGCTGGGCGCCCCCGCACCTGGCCGTCCCGCAGGCCGCACGCGTCCTGCGCAGCGGCGGGCGCCTGGTGTTCAACGTCGCCAGCCCATGGTTCGAAGCCTGCTACGACAACGAATCCCGCCGCGTCACCACCACGCTGCACCGCGACTACTTCGGGCTGAACACCATCGTGGAAGAGCACGGCGCGGCCAGCTATCAGCTCACCTACGGCGACTGGATCAAGACTCTGCGCGGCGCGGGCCTCATCATCGACGACCTCATCGAGCCGCGACCCGAGCCCGGAACACCCAACGGCTACAACGAAACCGACCCGCCCGACTGGGCCTACCGCTGGCCAGCAGAAATGCTCTGGGTAACCCACAAACCGTGACCCCGCCAATACTGACGCTCAACATTTGAACGTGCGAAGGAGGCTTCGCTTGGGTGACGGAATTCGGCGATTCCCCGACAGATAGAAAGGGCTCCGCAAGCAGTTGAGCAGGTACCGGCCGCGGCCGCGCGGGGCGGCGGCCCGGCCCAGCTCGTAAGCGACATCGGCCAGCCGCGCCTCATGGGCGGCGGTACGCTCGCGGCGGTCTTGGTCCTGGGCGGTGTCGCGTAGCGCCTCCGTGTACTTGGCGGCCTGGCGCGCGGCCTCGGCGGCTGTCGACTGACGTCGAGGCATCTCGGTCTTCTACGGCGAGAGCCGCGTCCCGCCCGGAGTGACGCCGGACGGGACGGAAAGGAACGTGGGCCCCGGGAGACCTTGGCCACTGCCACCGGGCGGCGTGGGCGACCCGGAAGCGGCGGGGGGCGTGCACAACCTGCCGTACCCACACGGCAACGCCGGGAGCCGACGCCCGTCCGGCGGACGGGCCTGCGGCAGGGGTTTCGGGACATACCCAGCGCGCGTGCGAGGGGCCTCCGCGATTTTCGCGACGCGCCTACGCGTGTGTGCGCATGAGGTGTCGAAGAAGTCGAGAAACCTGGTGAGGGTGCCGACGAGGCCGGTGAGGGCGGTGGGTTGGTTTACAGGCCGGCGATGACGGCGGTGACGGTGCCGTCTTGGCTGGTGAGGCCGCCGGGGGCGAGGCAGTTGAGGGGGCTGGGTGGCAGGTAGGCCCAGGTGAAGACGGCGGTGTCGCCGTTGAATTCACCGGAGGTGACGGTGCCGGTGCCGACGTACTGCTGGACCCCGGCGACGACGGTGGCCTCGGTTTGGGTGAAGGCGATGATGGAGGTCTGGCCGTTGTTCCAGATGACGGGGTAGCGGTCGGGCCCGGCGGTGACGTTGGCGCAGGACAGTCCGGCGACGGTGAAGGAACCGGAGATGTGCCCGCTGGTCAGGGTGGGGTCGCTGGAGGCGCAGGAGGTGTAGGTGTCGGTCTCGGTGATGGTGACGCTCTGGGGGGTGAAGGTCAGGCCGGGGCTGTAGGCCAGGTGGCTGGTGCCGGTGCAGGTGACGGAGCCGAGGGCGGCGTCGGCGGCCTGGGCGGGGAGCAGGGTGGTGAGCGCGGCCGTCAGGAGCAGGGCGGCCGGGGCGGCGGCCCGGCGGGCTCGCCGGCCTCGACGCGCCTGCGAGGGTTGCGGGGCGGTGGTACGGCTGGTGGTCATCGGTGTGTCCCTTTCGCGTGTGGGCGCCCAGGCCAGGGGTGCCCTGACCCGGCGGTGAAGGTCAGGGGCAGGTGCCGCTGTCGTTGGCAGGGTCGGGGTCTGCGACGGAACGGCGGTGACTTGACGCTCCGGGGCGTGCGCGGCCTCCGGTCCGTCAGCGTGCGGGGGCCGGTCAAGGACTCCAACCCACCGTCCATTACCGAAACAGATCATCTGCCTACCTTGAGTGATATGGCCAGATTCTTTGCCGTCCCGCATGAACACCAGGGGATCGCTGTCCTCATCGGATCGGGACACCTGTCCCGGCCGTGCGGGCGATGCCCCACACCGCTCTGCACTCAGCAACGCCCCCACCAGGGGCTGCATCCGATCCCGGAGCCGCCGGGCGGGGCGGCCGCCACGGCCTGAAGACCCCGCCGACGCCCTGACCGCTTGCGGCCCGGCCCTCATCGCCCGAGCCGCCTTCCCTCGCCGAACGTGTCTTGCCGCGACGGGGGCTTCCTCGCGCGCCGTGTGCGATGTCTCCGGCCGCGGGTTCTTCTTTCTGGAACTGCGCGCGGGCGCGCGGGGCAGAAGACCGCCATACGGGGCTGGGCTGGGGAGAGGTGAACAGTGCTAACGCAGCCGTTCGAGCTCGGCGAGGCGGCCCTGGGTGCGGTCACCGGTTCGGCGTTGGGCTGCCTCGGCGTGGGCGTTCCGCGTGGAGGTGGTGGTGACGGCCCCAGGCGCGCCGCCCGGGGCCGTCACGCAGTGGTGGTCAGTTGAATTGGAAGTTGGCGGTGTGGTCGGTGCCGTCGGTCAGTTTGAGGTGGAGGGTGCGGCAGGTGCCGGCCCAGTCCTTGTCGGTCTTCCACACGTAGGTGTATTGGCCGGTGCTGGGGTTGTAGGTGAGTCCGGAGTTGGAGTCGGTGGTGGTCTCGATGGGGTCTTGGGTGCCGGTGCCGCAGGTGGTGGCCTGGGAGTAGGGCGAGCCATCGGCCAGGATGTTCAGGCCCTGGTCGCCGCCGAGGGAGAACTTGATCGGGATGCTGCGTCCGGCGTTGACGGTGTTGATCACGGGCGGGTTGTCGACGGGGGCGAAGAACCCGGTGAAGGTGTAGGAGGGGCCGGAGGTGTAGGTGATGGTCACCGCGCCGTCGCCGGAGCGGACACCGGCGGTCAGGGTGGTTCCGGCCGGGCCGTGGCCGCTGCCACCGGCCGAGTTGGAGATACCGGGACCGCCGGCGCCCTGGCCTCCGCCTCCGCCTCCGCCGAACCAGCCGCCTCCACCGCCTCCGCCGCCGGTGCCGGGGATGATGTTGGGCGTGGAACCGCCCGCGCCCCCGGTGCCGGAGGCCCCGGCGGTTCCGCTGCCGCCGCCGGCGCTTCCGGTGCCGCCGGCGCCGCCGGTGGTGGCGGTGCCGCCGCCGCCCGGGCTACCGCCCTGGGGGACGCCTGCGGTGCCGTCGGCGCCCGAGGCGCCCCCGCCCGCGCCGCCGATGCCGGGCTGAGGAACGTTGCAGAAGCAGTTCCCGCCGCCGCCTCCGCCGCCCGCGACCAGGATCCGGTCGGCCAGGCCGAAGGAGCCGGTGCGGATGTCGGTGGCGCCGCCGCCGCTGCCGCCACCGGCGCCGGGGGCGGCAGGGCCGCCCGCGCCGCCGCCCCCGAAGCCGCCGGACCCGCCGACGTTGACCTGGAGGACCTGTCCGGGGGTGACGGTCAGGGTGGCCTGGGCCTGCCCGCCCAGGCCGCCCGCGCCGCCGCCCTCTTCTCCCGCCGAGCCCTGGGCGCCGGAGGCGTCCACGGTGATCGAGGTGACCCCGGCCGGGACGGTGAAGGTCTGCGCCGCTCCGGTGTAGGAGAAGGTCGCGGTGTCGGCCAGGGCCGGCGTCGCCACGGCGGCCAGTCCGGCGGCGCCGAGCATCACGCTCGCGGCCATGGCCGCCAGCCGCCTGCCCGGCCTGCCGCGCCTTGCGCGCGGGGCCGGAACTTGAGGAGTCGGTGACATGGGGGTCGTCTCCCATTTCCGATCGGTGCGCCGCCCGGCGGCCCCGGATGGGCCGGCCCGACATCGCAGCGCGCCGAAGGCCCGCCGACCGTCCCCACGACACCGGGCCGCGGGAGACGGGACCGGACGAGCCCCGTTCGGCACACCCCCTGGCCGACGGTGCTTCGAAGGCACCGACCCCACCTGGCACGATCACCTGGTGAGATCATTTGTGCACTTTTGGTCACCGAGAAGAGAATCCCGCGGCACCGGACCCAGCCCCAAGGAGCCCGAGCGGCCGACCCCGGCCACCACTCTCGGTGGGCCGCTGCCTCGATCGGGGGCCGCCGCCCCGGCCAAGCCGAACAGTAGGCGACTTCCGGAAACGATCGTCGCGGCCAGGTCCGGGCGTGCGGTCGGGTGAACCGGCCGGTGGGGGCTGGGCGTCTGAGCGGCGTGGGTGAGGTGGCGCCGAGCGGCGCGGGTGAGGGCCCGGGCAGACCTGCCGGGCGCGTGACGCGGGTTGGGTTGGTGGCCGGCGGCATCGCCGTGGTGGCGGTGGTGGTGTGGGTGTTAGGGCCGGGTGCCCGGTGGTGGCTGGTGCACGTCGATGGGGTGAAGATCGGAGGCAAGGACGGCCTGACCGGTAAGGACCTGGCGGAGGCGCTGGACACGGTGCGGGGCCGGGCGATGGCCCTGGGAACCGGGCTGCTGGCCGGGGCGGCGATCTACTACACCGCCTCCAACGCCGCCTCGGCCCGCCGCTCGGCACAGGCCGCGATCGAGGGTGTGGAGGCGGCGCGGCGCAGCGCCGAGGCCACCGAGACGAGCCAGCGCCGCACGTTCGAGCTGACCGAGCAGGGGCAGCGGCGTTCGCATGAGCTGACCGAGCAGGGGCAGCGCACCGACCGGTTCACCGCCGCCGTCGCCCAGCTCGGCGACCTCTCACCCGCGATCCAGCTCGGCGGCGTCCACGCCCTGGCCGGCCTGGCCGACGACGCCCCCACCCGCGAGTTCCGCCAGACCTGCATCGACGTGCTGTGCGCGTTCCTGCGCCTGCCCTACGACCCCGACCCCGGCGACGAACCCGCCGAGGGCCAGGACCCGGCCGAGCACACCGCGGCCCGCAAGAGCTACCGGGCGGTCCGCGAAGTCCGCCACACCGTCATCCGCATCATCGGCCACCACCTGCGCGACGGTGCGCCGGTGTCCTGGCAGGGCCACGACCTGGACTTCACCGACGCCGTCTTTGACGGCGGCGACCTCTCCTACACCGTCTTCACCGGTGCCACCGTGTCCTTCCGCGGCGCCCGGTTCGTGGGCGGCAAGGTGGACCTCCGTGGCGCCCGGTTCGTGGGCAGGAAGGTCGACCTCAGGTACGCCCGGTTCGAGGGCGGGAAGGTCGACTTCGTGAACGCCTGGTTCGAGGGCGCTGTCGACTTCGGGAGCGCCCGGTTCGTGGGCGGTACGGTCGACTTTGGGAGCGCACGATTCAGGAGCGGTACGGTCGACTTCCGGAGCGCCCAGTTCGGGAGCGGCACGGTCGACTTCGAGAGGGCCCAGTTCGGGAGCGGCACGGTCAGCTTCGGGCACGCCCAGTTCGAGGGCAGCACGGTCAGCTTCGGGCACGCGCGGTTCGAGGGCGGCACGGTCAGCTTCGAGTACGCCGAGTTCGAGGACGACACGGTCAGCTTCAGGGGCGCCGAGTTCGTGAGCGGCACGTTCGGCTTCAGGGATGCGCGGTTCGAGGGCGGGAAGGTCGACTTCGGGGACGCGCGGTTCGAGGGCGGTGCGGTCGACTTCGTGAGAGCCCGGTTCCGGGACGACACGGTCGACTTCAAGTGGGCGGTCGGCCGGCGGCCGGCGGGGTTGCCGGGTGGTGTAGCCGATCACCTGTCGTAGATCGATCGGATCTGAGGCTGCCGCCAGATCGTCCGCCTGGCGGGTGTTCGTGCAGGTCTCGGTGTCTCAGAAGCCGCGTTCGCTATCGCAGCCGTTCAAGTTCGGCGGTCGGCTCGGCGACGCGAGCCTCGGTGCGGTCTGCGGCGGCTTGGGTATGGTCGGCGGCTGCTTCGGCGCGCGCGGCCGAGGCGGCGATGGCCCGGCATCGCCGCTCGGCAATCGGCCGTGGGAAGTCGCTCTCGGCATGGGCGACGCCCGGGCGACACGTGGGCCCGCGCCGTTTCCGACGGGGAGCAGGCGAGCGGCGCCGTTCATGTCGCCCCAGTTCAGCCGGCGTTTCTGGCTTTAGCTTCGTGTCGCGTGCTGGAGTTCATCCAGGTGCAGAGTGATGACCGTGCGCATGCGGTGCGGGGTGCCGTGGTCGGGGCGTGTCGCGGCGTGGACGGCCAGCCCGTCGACCAGGGCGTGCAGCCGGTCGGTCTCGCGCTGGATGTCGTGGTCGGTGTGGCCGGGCAGCAGCCTGCGTACGAGGTCGCGGCAGCCGTCGCGCAGCCTGTCGTGGGCCTCGTCGCGGATCGCGCGGAGTTGGGGATCCACCAGTGCTCTGGCGGTGAAGACGAGCAGGTCGGACTGGGTGGCGAAGTAGTGCCGCAGCGAGCCCATCGAGAGTTCCGCCTCGCGGGCGCCGCGGGGCTTCAGGCCGGCTCTGGCGGCGACTTCGGCACGCCCCGGTACCGGCTCACCAGTGCCACCACCGCCTTGAAGGCCGACGGACACAGCCGTCCCCCTGTTCGTGGGCATCGGCCCCAAGTCCCGGGTCGAGCAGTATCTGCGGAACGTGGCCCATGACCAGTTCACCTCCGCACGCCTGCACCCGTTCACGGCCAGCTTCCGCCGCACTCCGGGCGCCGCCACCGCCCCCGCCGCCCAACCTTTCTGGGTCGCCACGTCGGAGGGCAAGGGCACCCGGACCCTGAACTGGAACAAAACCCACGGCGCATGGTCGGCCGTCGTACTGCGCCAAGACGGCCGGCCGGGACTGGACGTCCACGCCTCCATCGGCCTGCGCTTCGGATTCCTCCTCCCCGCCGGCCTCGGCCTGCTGGTCATCGGAACAGCGGTGATCACCTACCCGGCCATCACCCGCAGATCCCATTGATCGGCGCTGGTAATCGACCCACTGGCCCCCAGCGGCGGGGACGGCGCCAGCCGCTCCCAGTCGACATCGGTCAGATCACCACGGCCCATCGACCGACAGCGACCTCCAGGGCGGCGGCCCCGCGCAGGCGATTGGCGGTCTGGTCGCGACGCTCGGGGTTCGCGCAGCCGAGGACGCGGCGGCGCAGGTGGTCGCGGACCCGCCGCGCTGAGTAGCCCTTTCGCTCAACACCCGGCCGGGTAGGGGGGTCTGGGGTTGCTTACCTAGCCCGGACGACTGCGACGGCCGCCCAACTGTTGGCGGTCGGAGACGATTCTCAGGGCTCGTCGTTGTGGGGATCGTCTAGAGACCGCCTGGCGCGCCACATTCCGACCACGATAGCGACCGAAAGCACGCCGACCTCCGTCACAGCCCATCCCGCACTTTCAGGATTGAAGTACGTGATCAAGGCGGAATATGCCATCGTCTGCCCGCTGGCCGTCAGTCCGGACACCAGACGGTTCGACCAGGTGCCCATGAAGAACGCCAGTACTGCCAGCGGGTAGGCCGCTCCTCCGAGCAGGGGCACCATCATCCAACGCGAGTCCCATGGCGCCGTCCGCGTGACCGAAGCCCACGCCGAAACCGCCATCGCCGCAGTCTGCACCATCCATATCGCCGAAGACCGCACAAAGATTGAAAAATCGGTTTCCTGGCCGGTCCCGGGCGTGGTAGCTGGTTCACTGAAGCTGAATCGGGGGCGGCCAAGACCCGTGCCCTCACCATCCATGCCGAGTATCACAACACACCAAGCCCGGGACGAGTACCAGGTCGGGCAGCCACGCAAGTGCCTTGCTCCCCTGGAGTGACACGTGTGATCACCGGAGCTGGAACTGGGGCCCGTCTCGCTACGGCTGTATACGTCTGTTCCCGGTGTCCGGTCTACGGTTGGTGATCTTTGGCGGGTGGGGCGATGCACCTGGGCGAGGATGGCGGATTCGGTTCCCCGGCGGTTGTCTGCTTGTGGCATGAAGGCCGAGACGCGGCAGCGTTGGCTGGCTTGGGGGCGGGCGTACCGGTCCACCTCACGTGCCGTCCACAATGACAGGAGTTTCCATGAGGCAAGCCTTACGCAATTCTCTCGGGATGATGCTCGGGACGGTGACACTGTCGGCGACGTTCATGGGACCCGCGAGTGCCGATGTGGCGGCCTCGCCTCCCGGAGCACCCGCTGTTCAGGCTCAAAAGCACTGTCGCGTGGTGATCGAGAAGGTGAAGCCGGGCGAAAGGTCTTCGCGAATGCGCTTCCGCAAGTGCTCCAATGACCCGTCTCCACCTTCATGGAGGGAGTGGGGCCCGTGCGACAGCGAGGGATACAGAATTGTCGACACCGGGGGCGGGGGTTGGGATCCGAAGTGGCGCAACATCATCTCTTCGTTCAAAGTCTGGAACGGGTGTGACATCGTCAACACCTTCTCGGAGGAAGATTTCCAAGGTGAGAGCGCCTGGTACGTCGGCAACCGCGCATACCTGGGTGACATGAACGACAGAATCCGGTCGCTCGCGATCAAGGCATCCTGACCACAACATGGGCGGTCCGGGGAATTCTGGGCCGCCCCGGCGATGTTGGTCGAAGGTCTTGACGCAGAAACGAATGCGTGGAGGGGCGGCGCGGCCTACCCCCTATGCGGCGGGTCTCGGCGGCGATCTCCTCGCTCCGCGCCCAGGTGAGGTGGGCGTGCTCGCAGGCTAGGGCCCAGACCCGCAGGCTCCGCGTGCCGACGGGGCCCTGCCCGCCGCGACCGACGACAAGTCGCGTGTGGGAACCCGTGAGTCCGGCATGGGGCACCGGCTCGATCTCGGCCTTGTGGCCTGACCTGGCTCGCCCCCTCGAGCATCTTTGATCGAGGGGGCGAGCTCGTGCTGGCCGGGGTCTCTGATCAGCTACGAACGGCTGTTACGACCAGGGGTGCCGGCAGCGAATTTGCCTCGAGACGGCCTGGTCCAGGACGACGCTGTTGTCCTTGGTGCCGTGCAGGTAGAGCGTCCGCTGCTGGGGGAGCGGTCCCCACAGTGCGCCCTGCTCCGCCTGCCACTCCGGGGTTCCCATGATCTTGGCACCGAAGTTCTGCCGGTACAGGCCCAGGGCCGCCCGTAGGCGTTCGGGCTCGCCGAGAGCCTTGCGGGTGGCTTCGAAGTCCTCCGCGCCATCGTAGTCGGGGGCCGTCCACTTGTTCTGCATGACCGGTCTCGTCGTCGCCGTCCTCGCTTTTGAGTCCGGTTCGGGTGGCGACTGTCGGATTTGTCCAATCCCGCCGACCGCCATCGAGGTCGCTCGGCTGTTCTCCGGCCGGACGTCCTCCACGGCATCCTGCTCCCGGACGTCTTCGGCGTCGCGTGGACGCGGCGCACATCTCGGAAAGGGGCGGTCGTCACCGGCGGGCGTCACTCCTCTTGGTGCTCTCTGATGGTTAGTGTGGTGGGATGGTGAGAACTCCACCCGTGCGGCGGCCCAGGCCCGGGTCGCCGGGACGGGCCGCGCTGGCCTGGCTGCCGGACGGCAAGCCCGCCGATGTCTACAGTGCGCCGTGCCCCTCGAGGGCGGCGCTGGACCGGATCGCCGACAAGTGGACCGCGCTGATCGTCGGGGCGCTGGCGGACGAGGACGGCCTGCGCTTCTCGGAGCTGAGGGCGCAGATCGACGGGGTCAGCGACAAGATGCTGACGCAGACGCTGCGCAGCCTGGAGCGGGACGGGCTGGTCGCGCGGACGGTGTATCCCACGGTGCCGCCCCGAGTGGAGTACAGGCTGACCGAGCTGGGGCGGACGCTGGAGGAACCGCTGGCGGCGGTGCGCGACTGGGCCGAGCGCAACATCAACGCGGTCGAGCGCGCACGTCTGGAGTACGACGGGGACACGCACTTGCAAGTGCGTACTTCCCAATAGTTAGTGACTCGCCAATAGTGGGTGTGGAAGCGATCAACACCTGCTGTTGGGAGACGATGATGACGCAGCCCGCGACCCGAGCCCAGGTCGAGCTCGGTGACACGACGGTGACGTTCCTGCCGGACGGCTACGGCCGGGTCGACCCGGAGGCGGCCTTCCCGCTGAGCGCGAACGGCGGATGGGCGACACACGGCGAGTTCCTCGACGCCGACGGGTGGCTCCCGGTCAGCGTCGGCTCGTTCCTGGTCCGTACGCCGGACCAGGCCGTCCTGGTCGACCTCGGACTGGGCGTGGTGGATTTCGAGGTGCCGGGGATGGCGTCCTTCAAGGCCGGGGCCCTGCTCGACAGCCTCGCGGCCGAAGGGCTGCGGCCCGCGGACATCGACACGGTCGTGTTCACCCACCTGCACCATGACCACGTCGGCTGGACCAGCGAGGTCGCGCCCACCCCGGAGACCCTCGGGCGGCGTCCCGCTCAAGGGCTCACCTTCGCCAGTGCGCGGCACCTGGTGTCCGAGGCCGAATGGAAGCACTGGTCGGGCACGTCGTCGCCCATCGGGCCGGACCCGCTGGCGGTGCAGGGACCGCTCGAGGGCCGCCTGGAGCTGGTGTCGGACGGCCAGGAGGTGGCGGCCGGGGTCAAGATCATGGCGACCCCCGGACATACCCCCGGGCACCAGAGCCTCGTCATCACCGACCGCCGGGACGGCCGCCGCCTGATCATCCTGGGCGACGTGATGCACTGCCAGGTCCAGGTGGCCGAGAGCGAATGGGGCTTCGTGTTCGACGTCGACGCCGAGCAGGCCGGTGAGACGCGCGAACGGCTGCTGCGCGAGTTGGAGAGCGGTGAGACCATCCTGGCCGCGGGCCACTTCACCGGGCACGTCTTCGGGCGGGTCCTCCCGCCCGTCGCCCGGCGCGCCTGGGCCGGCGGCAGGTAAGGGACGGTGAGGTCGGTGGGCCGAGCGCCGGGGGAGCCGCCAAGGCGCCCCGGCGCTCGCCCTGACCACCACCGTCACCCGCGGCTATGGTGCGGCGGGCGACACCGACCCGAGCAGAGGGCTGCCTTCGCCGTCCCGCGCGCCGTTCTTCGTGCGCGGCACTGAAACGTCGCTCAGGCCCAAGCCTTTGATCAGGTCGAACGTCTCGTCGTGGTAGATCCTGGCGGGGTCATGGGTCTGCCCTCGAAGGTGCCCGTAGACCTCCAGGGTGACGAGGCCGTGCATGCGGCCCCATAGGCGCACGGCGAGCGCCACGCCCGCGGGCGGCAGGCCGGGGAACTCCTCGCGGACCGTGGAGACGAGCTCGTCGTCGAAGTCCGACCACTGGTAGCCGTCGGGCTGGTGCCGTCCGGCCCGCGGCCAGGCGAGGGCGATGAGGCCGGTGAGCCCGGCGCAGGTGCGGTGCTCGGCCTCCGGCGCCGCGCCGCCCTCCGGGACCTGGTACCCGGGCACCGGGTCGCCGTAGATGAGCCGGAAGCCCTCCGGGTTGGCGACCGCCCACTCCCGGTACGCCAGGGCCCAGGCGTGGATCCGGCCCGCCGCGTCGTCGGCCGGACGAGCGTCGCGTGCGGCCTCCAACGCCACGAGGAGCGAGGTGTGCACGTCGTTGATCAGCGTGGTGACCAGCTCGTCGCGGGTGGCGAAGTAGCCGTAGATGGCGTTGGCGGTCATCCCCATCTCGCGCGCGATCGCGCGCAGGGAGATCGCGCCGGGGCCGCCCGTGGCCATGAGCGTGAGGGCGACGGTCTTGATCTCTTGGGAGGTCTCGGCCCGCAGGCGCTCCCGCCGGGTCAGGGGCTGGTCGGTCACGTTGACACTCTACAACGTGGCTCATACTATGCGGCGCATCGAAACTTCACGGCGTATTGTTTCCGTGCGCCGCATAGAGAGTGGCCCCGACATGAACGAGTCCTCCGCCCGATCACGATTGGCGTTGCTGGCGTTCGCCCAGCTGATCATCGCCATCGACTTCAACATCGTCTACGTCGCCCTGCCCGACATCGGCCGTGAACTCGGCTTCTCCACGCAGTCACTGCAGTGGGTGGTCAGCGCCTACGCCGTCGGCTTCGGCGGCTTCCTGCTCCTCGGCGGCCGGGCCGCGGACCGGTTCGGGGCACGCCGCCTGTTCGTCTTCGGGCTGCTGCTCTTCGGCCTCGCCTGCCTGGCGGGCGGGCTCGCGGTCACGCCCGCGATGCTCATGGCCGCCCGCGCGGTCCAGGGACTCGGGGCCGCGCTGCTGACCCCGGCGATGCTGGCGCTGGTCTACGCGAACTTCGCCGAGGGCCCCGAACGCACCCGCGCGATGGGGGTCTGGGGCGCCGCGGGAAGCGGCGGGCTGGCCGCCGGTTCGCTGCTGGGCGGTGTCCTGACCAACTACCTCGGCTGGGAATGGGTGTTCTTCGTGCTGACGCCCCTGGCGCTCGGCGCGGCGGCGCTCGCCCCGCGCGTCCTGCCCGCCGATCCGCGGCGCGCCGACGGCGGGTCCTCGTTCGACCTGCCGGGCGCGGTGACCGCCACCGCCGGTTCCTCACTGGTGGTCTTCGGCCTGGCCAACGGCCCCGACGCCGGATGGGGTTCGGCCAGGAGCGCCGGCGCCCTGGTGGCCGGCGCCGCGCTGCTCGGCGTCTTCGTCCTCATCCAGTCGCGGACCCGCGACCCGCTCGTCCCGCCGCGCATGGTCCGCAACCGCAGTCTGGCGACGGCCGTCCTGGTGATCCTCATCTTCCAGAGCGCGCTCCTGGGGACCTACTACGTGCTGACGACCTATCTCCAGGGCGTGCTCGGGTACAGCGCGCTCGAAGCCGGCCTGGCGTTCCTGCCTCTGACGCTGGTGTCGATGTTCGCCTCCCTGCGGCTGACCGGCCTGGCGATCAGCCGATGGGGCGTTCGCGTGGCGCTCTTCGCCGGGATGGGAGTGAACGCGGTCGGCTCCGCCGTACTCCTCCTGGGCATGTCCGCGGACGGATCGTTCTGGGCGCTCGTCCCCGGCATCGTCATCTGGGGCATCGGCGGTGGCACGACCTTCCCCGCGATGTTCGTCGCCGCGGGCTCGGGCGTGGCTCCGGACGAGCAGGGCGTCGCGTCCGGGCTGGCGACCACCTCTCAGCAGATCGGTGGCGCGGTCGGGCTCGCCATCCTCCTCGCCATCGCCAACGCGGGGCTGAACCACCACGCGGGCACGCCCGGACCGACCGCGACGCAGGTGGTCGCCGGACTGCACACCGCGCTCTGGGTCGCCGCGGCGGCCCAGCTCGTCGGCGCGCTCGTCGCCCTGACCATCAAGGGCCGGCCGGTGGCCGGCGTTCCCGCGGCGGCCACCGACACCCTCGACGTTCCCGCCTGATCTGTCACACCTCACACCGAGAACTGGAGATTCAAATGGAACTGCGACTTTCCGGCAGGACGGCCGTCGTCACCGGTGCCAGCCGGGGAATCGGCCTCGCCACCACCCGGACGCTGATCGAGGAGGGCGTCCGCGTGGTGGGCGCCGCCCGCACGGTCACCGCCGAACTGAAGGACAGCGGCGCCATCGCGGTGTCCGCCGACCTCAGTACCCCCGACGGCGCGCAGCGGTTCATCGAGCGGGCACTTTCCGAACTCGAAGGGATCGACCTGCTCGTCAACAACGTCGGCGGCGGGGACTCCTACGCGGCCGGCGGGTTCCTCAGCGTTGACGACGCGACCTGGAAGCGGGCCTTCGACGTCAACTTCTACAGCGCCGTCTGGGCGTCCAAGGCCGCGCTGCCGAGTCTCGTCGAGCGCAAGGGCGCGATCATCAACGTCTCCTCGGTCGTCGCCCACGCGCCCAGCGCCGGGACGATGGACTACGCGGTGCCGAAGGCGGCGCTGACCGCCTGGAGCAAGGCGCTCGCCGAGGAGTTCGGTCCCCAGGGAGTGCGGGTCAACACGATCTCGCCCGGTCCGGTGCGCACCGCCTTCTGGGACGTGATGGCCGGCGCCTACGGTTCCGATCCCGCCGAGTTGCTGTCCCAGCTCCCGGCGATGGCCGGAATGCTCACCGGAAAGGTCATCGAACCCGAGGAGGTCGCGACCCTGATCGCGTTCCTGGCCTCCGACCATGCCCGCAGCATCGTCGGCGCGGACCAGCTGATCGACGCCGGCGCCATCAAGACTCTCTGAACCCGCGTGATGAACCGAGTAACGAGCGTGGGCCGGGACGCCGCGGACCGTCCGGCGTCGCACGGCGACCGCCCCGGCGTCTCCCGCCGCGGATTCCTCCGCGGGCTGGAGGGCTTCGGCCTGGCCGCGATCCTCTCCGCCTGCGGCGGACCGGCGCACTCCCGTCCGGTCACGTCGCCGACGCGAACACCGACGATCAAGCATCGTTTCGTGAACGTCAACGGCATCCGGATGCACATCGCCGAGGCGGGCACCGGGCCGCTGGTCCTCCTGCTCCACGGCTGGCCGGAGTTCTGGTACTCCTGGCGCCACCAGATCCCGGCACTGGCGGCCGCCGGGTACCACGTCGTCGCCCCCGACCAGCGGGGATACGGCCAGACCGATCGCCCGGCCAGGGTCGGGGACTACGCGATCACCCGGCTCGTGGACGATGTCACGGGGCTCATCGACGCCCTGGGGGAGCGGCGCGCGGTCGTGGTCGGCCACGACTGGGGAGCGATCGTCGCCTGGAACACCGCGTTGATGCGGCCCGATCGCGTCAGGGCGGTGTCGGCGCTGAGCGTCCCGCACCGGTGGGCCGAGCCGCAGGGGGAGTCGACCCCGGTCGCCTCCCTTCGCTCGGCGTACGGGGATCACTTCTACATCGTCCATTTCCAGCAGCCCGGTGTGGCCGACGCCGATATGGCGCGCGACCCCCGTGCCTTCTTCCGCGGGATCCTCTATAGCGGATCAGGTGACGGGCCGGGATGGAGCGCGACCATTCCCAAGAGCGGGAGGATCCTGGACTCTTTGACCGAGCCCCGCGCTCTGCCCGCGTGGCTGAGCGAGCGGGACGTGGACACCTACGCGGCGCAGTTCACGAAAACCGGATTCACCGGTGGGCTCAATTGGTATCGGAACTTCGACACCAACTGGACGCAGACCGCGCGCTGGCGGCGGACCCCGATCCAGGCGCCCGCGCTCTACATCGTCGGCGACCGGGACAAGATCTCTGAGTCGCCGCAGGCCAAGGAGTTGATCACTGGACGGTCACCATCCGTGCCCAATCTGAAACAGGCGGTCGTCCTGCCCGGCCGGGGGCACTGGATCCAGCAGGAGGAGCCGGACAAGGTCAATGAGTCACTGATCCGCTTCCTTCGTTCGCTCTAACAAGCTCTCCGCTCCCCATTGACGCAGGGGTGGCGCGGTTCGGACCCGAGCCGGCCCCTCGTCGGGCAGTTCCAAGGGAAAAGGAAACCTCCAGCAGCCGGCCAACGCGACTGCTGGAGGTTTTCTCGGGCGGATACCGCCACGAAACTACGAGCGCACACCCGAGGGGGACTCCGCCGGTTCGTCCGCCGCCGGTGCAGGCGGCGGCCCCTTTCGGCGGGCGCCGATCCGGGCGGGCAGCGAGAAGCCGAGCTCGCGACCGGAGGTGATCCCGCCGGGACGCAGGAGCAAGGTCAGCAGCAGCGTCAGGGCGAGGATCAGCTGCTGGATGCCAGGGTGCGGGTGGAGCTCGATCGGGCCCACCCCGCCTCCCGCCTCGATCCTGCGCAGCAGTTCGGCCAGCACGGAGATGAAGACGGTCCCGATGACGGCCCCGCTCAGGCTTCGTATTCCGCCGACGATCAGCATCAGCAGCGTGAGCAGCGTGAGCTGAAGATAGACGTCGCCCGGGGTCAGCGCCCCGAGGAAGCGGACGTACAGCCCACCGCCGACGCCGCACACGAACGCGCTGATGACGAGCGCGATCGAGCGGTCGCGGCGGATGCGGACGCCCAGCGCTGCGGCGGCGACGGGATCCTCGCGGGAGGCGCGCAGCCGGAAGCCGGGCCGGCTCAGCTGGTAGGCCATGGCGATGGCGATCGCGCCGATGAGCCAGGGGACCGTGGCGCCTATGGTGAGGTCGGCCGGGATCCCCACGATCCCCTGCGAGCCGCGCGTGACCGCGTCCCAGTTGCTGATCACGACGTTGACGCTGATGAGCAGCGCCAGGCTCGCGATGCCGGCCGCCATCCCGTCCAGGCGCAGGGTCAACAGCGCGAAGACGGCCGCGACCAGGACGGAGAGCAGGCCGGAGAAGAGCAGCGCCACGGGTAGGGCCAGCTCCAGGTCCGCGAGCCAACCCGGAAGCGCGGGCAGCAGCGCCTGCTTCAGGGCGTGGGGCATGGTCGTCAGCGCCGTGGCATACGCCCCCACGGCGACGAACACGACGTGACCGAAGGACAGAACGCCCGAGTTGCCGACGAAGATGTACGTCCCGACGGTGATGACGCCCATGACGAGCATCTGCGTGGCCGTCCGCTGGGTCGTCTCCGAACCGAGGAGGGCCAGGCCGCTGACGACGAGCACCAGCAGCGTGCACGTGACGGCGGGTGCGCCGCGCGAAAGCAGGGGAAAACGCGTGTTCGTCATACGCGCACCGCCCCGGGGCGGCCCGCGATGCCGTGCGGACGGAACATGAGGATCACGACGATTCCGAGGTAGACCAGAGCGTCCTGGTAGGGGGCCACCCCACCGGGCAGATACGCCTGAAGCATGACGGTGAGCAGGGCGAGGACGTACGCGCCGAGCGCCGCCGCCCACAGCCGGCCGAGCCCGCCGAGCACGATCGCGACGAAGCCGACGAGCACCGGTCGCAGGCCCATGCTCGGCGTCAGCGAGCCCGTGCTCGCCACCAGGAAGATCGCGGCGATCCCGGCGAACGCGCCGCTCACCCCGAACGCGCTGGCGACGACGAGGTTGGCGCGCACCCCGAGGGCGCGGGCCATCGTGAAGTCCTCGGCGGCGGCGCGCATCTGGACGCCGAGCGACGTCGCGCGCAGGAACCACGCGAGCCCCGCCAGCAGCACCGCGGTGACACCGATGATCGCGAAGTCGAGCTTGCCGACCGACAATCCGGCCACCTTCACGCTCGCGCCGAGGTTCCCGAGCACGTCGGTGCTCTTCGGGTCGGCGCCTTCGAACAGCAGCACGCCGCCCTGGATGAACAGGCTGAGGGCGAAGGAGGTCATCAGCAGCGTCTCCCCGCTCGCCCCCCGCACGGAGCGGAAGGCGAGCCGTTCCATCGCCAGCCCGAACCCGATGACGACGGCCACCACGAGCACCGCCGTCACGGCGAACGGCAGCGAGGAGAACCACAGCAGCGCGTACCCGCCGATCATGATCAGTTCGCCGTGCGCGAAGTTGATCAGCCCCATGATGCTGAACAGCAGGGCGACGCCGAGGGCGATCAAGGCGTAGAGGCTGCCCAGGCTGAGCGCGTTGACGAGGTTCTGAGCCATCGCGCTCACCCCATTCCCAGGTGCTTGGCGCGGAACGAAGGGTTCCGCAGCAGCTCGTCCGGCTCGTCCACGCGCTCGATCACGCCTCCTCGCAACGAGAACAGATGGTCGGCGAGCTTCACCGCGCGCGCGACGTTCTGCTCGACGAGCAGGATCGTCAGCCCCTCGTCGCGGAGCGCGGCGAGGGCGGCGAACAGCTCGTCGAGCACCACCGGGGCGAGCCCGAGCGAGGGCTCGTCCAGGACCAGCAACTCCGGCGCGGCCACCAGCGCCCGGCCGATCGCGAGCTGCTGGCACTCGCCGCCCGACAGCACCGCGGCCCGCTCGGAGAGGCGATCCGCCAGTACGGGAAAGTGCCGCAGCGCCAGTCCCACCCGTTCGGAGACGTCGGCGTCCTTGGCCAGCGCGCAGCCGGCGAGACGCAGGTTCTCGCCGATCGACAGCGTGCGGAACACGCCGCGCGACTCCGGGACGAACGAGATGCCCGCCCGCGCCCTGCGCTCGGGCGTCCAGCCCGTGATGTCCGTGCCGCGCCAGCGGACCGATCCGCTCCGCGTTCGCACCAGACCTTGGATCGCCTGCATGGTGCTGGACTTGCCGGCTCCGTTCGGACCGACGATCGCCACCACGTCGCCTCGCTCGACGCTGAGCGAAACGCCCTTCACGGCGTCGATCGGCCCGTACGAGACGTGCAGGTCGGAGACCTCGAGCAACGTCATTCCATCGCCTCCGCCCCCAGATACGCGGACACGACCTCGGGATCGGTCCGGATCTCGTCCGGACTACCGACCCGGAGCGTGACGCCATGGTCGAGGACGTGCACGCGGTCGCACAGGCTGAGGATCACGCGCAGATCGTGCTCGATCACGATGATCGCGCAGCCGATCTCCTCATGAATCTGCCGCACGGTCCGCGCCATCGCGGCGCTCTCGTCGTCGTTGAGGCCCGCCGCCGGCTCGTCGAGCAGGAGCACGCGCGGCCGCGCGCAGAGGGCCCGGGCCATGCCGACCCGCCTCTCCACTCCGTACGGCAGGTCGCGGGCGAGGACGTCGGCGCTCTGGTTCAGGTCGAACCAGTCCAGTGCCTGACTCGCGCGAGCCCGCGCGGTCTCCCACTTTCCGCCGCCGCCGACCACCGCCGCCTCGCAGTTCTCGAGCACGGTCATGTGCGGGAACAGCCGGACGTCCTGGAAGGTTCGACTGATCCCCGCCCTCGCCCGGCGGGGAGCATCCCAGCCGGTGATCCGGCGGCCGTCGAACTCGACCTCGCCCGTCGTGGGACGCTGGAAGCCCGACAGCACGTTGAGCAGCGTCGTCTTCCCGGCCCCGTTCGGCCCGATCAGCCCGAGGATCTCACCCTCGTCCAGCTCGAGCTCGACGTCGTCCAGTGCGCACAGTCCCGCGAAGCGCACCGTGACGTGGCTCGTGCGGAGCAGCTGACGCATCCGGCTCAGCCTTCCTTGGTCTTGCGTCCGCCGGCGTACGTGGCGGCCGGGCTGATCCGGCCTCCCTCGACGCTCATGATCACCGAGGGGCGCTCGGTCACGATGTGCTGCATCGTCTTGTACCCCGTGGGGCCGGCGATCGTCTCGTACGTCCCCAGGGTGTCGATCGCCTTCGCCAGCGCGGGGCCGCTGGTGGTGTCCGCCGTCTCGATCGCCTTGGCGAGCATCTGGATCGTCGCGTAGCCGGTGAGCGAGTAGGACGTGACGGAGGGCTCGCCGAACTTCGCCTTGTAGCGAGCGAAGAAGTCGTTCACGTCCTTGCGCGGGTCATCGCCGTACAGCGACCCGAAGGCGTCGTAGTAGAAGTTCTTCAGGTTCGGGACGCCCTTCAGCCAGTAGTTGCCGTCCATGGCGATGTTCGACATGACCGGGATGTCGACGCCCGCCGCCCGGAGCTGACGCAGGGCCGTGCCCGCTCCCGGGTTGTAGCTGCACAGTTCGAGCACGTCGGCGCCGGACGCGCGCAGCCGCGCGATCTGACCGGCGAACGAGGTGTCCTTCTGCTGGATCGTGTCGCTCCCGACCACCTTGGCCTGCGGCTGGGCGCCGAACGTCGACTCGAACGCGGCGCAGGTCTCCTTCGTGTGCGTGATGCTCGGATCGCGCCAGAGATACGCCTTCTTGTAGCCCTTGTCGTAGGCGAACTGGGCCATGTTCGTCGCCCCGGCCGCGCTCTTGGTGCCCATGGAGTAGGCGAGCGGTCCGAGCGTGGGGACGTCGAACTGCGAGGAGCCCGCACAGGGGGACACCGCCACGACCTTCTTGCTGGTCGCCGCGATGGTCGCGGGGCTTCCGAGGTCGAAGTCGCAGGTCACGAACATGACCTTCGCCCCCTGCGAGAGCAGGTCGAGGCCCACGGTGGTGCCGAGCGCCCGGTCGGACTTCGTGTCGCCGTACTTGAGTTCGAGGCGATGACCCTTGACGCCGCCGCGGGCGTTGATGTCCGCCACGGCGAGCTCGGCGCCGCGGGCCGGTCCGAGGTCGTAGGCCGCGGCGAACCCGGAGCGCGCGACCGCCATCCCGATGACGATCGCCCCGTCCGGCAGCTTCGCCTTCGCGGACGACGTACCCGAGTCATCGGCGCCGCCGCCGCAGCCGGCGGCGGCCACGCTCAGCCCGAGGATCCCTGCGGTCAGGTGAAGGACAGTTCGGCGCATCTCGCTAATCCCTTGATCTCGATGGCCAGCTTGTCATCGCAAATTTAAAGCACTGAAATCTCAATGTCTAGGCTCAGATATCTCAACTCTGCAACGTGAAAGATCGCCCGCCAGGGGCCCCTGACCTGGGGCGCCTCCGCCAACGCCTGCGCCCTCGGGCCTCTGCTCGCCCCCACGGCGGCGCGATCCAGGGCCGTACCGCCGTCCCTGCCGGGCCGAGGGCACACCGTCATCGCGAATCCCGCCGAGCGGCCGGGGTCCACCGATCCGGGGGCGTCGCCTCGTCCCCACGTTCCACCTCGGCCTGCCCGGGCGGGGGGTCGCGAGCAAGGGCAGGCGGTGATCGACGGCTCGCCTCGACGACACGGGCCCACTGGCGTAGGGGAGCACATCTCACGTCGGGGAGCACTCGCCGTGGGTCATGCCAGGACGACCAGTCCGCCGGGCAGCCCGGCGTCAGAGCACCACACGCCGCACGCGGGGGAGCACGGGGCGGTGACGGCATCGCCGACGGTCCGCTGATCTGCGGCGCCGACCAGTTACGTCGGGTTCGGTGAAGGCGGCGCTCTGTGACGGAGGCGGGTCATCAGGGATGGATCGTACGTTGTCTTCGGCTGATGAAGGCGTGTCGCGGGCCGGCCGGTCATCGCGAGGCGTGGGCGTCGGGGCCGGCCGGGGACGGAAGCGCATCTGCTGTACGGGGTGATACTGCGGGGCGCGGGCCGGCTGGAAGCCGGTCTGGAGCCGGCCGGCTCCGCGTTGTCCGGCGGTTACGCCGCAGGATCTGTGATCACGCGACCAGGCGCAGCCTGGCTTCCGCGAGTGCGTCGTGGCCGGCCGATGTCGGGTGCACGCCGTCCTCGGAGCGGTACTCCGGCCCGGTCGTCTCGGCGAGTTCGGTGAACATGCCGTCGGCGGCAAGCAGTTGGGCGCCGTATTTGGCGGTGAGTTCCCGCACGGCCTGAATTTTCGGGTTCAGGTCGGCGCGCCAGTTCTTTCGTTCTTCTTCGCCGATGAGTGCGGCACCGGCTTCGATGACGCTATGAATCGGCAGGAGGAACGGCTCGATCAGAATCAGTTGCGTGCCCGACTCGGCGAGTGCTGCCAGCAGACGGTCATAGCCCGCTGTTCAGCCAGGTCATGGGACGGTCAGGGTGCCGGAAGCACCACTCGCCCGCGACTCGCAGCGGGTAGCCGCATCCGAAGGGATCCTCGTCGGCCGGTCGCCGGAGTTCGGTGATCGAATCGCCGGTGAACATCACCGTGCTTCCCGGGCGGAGGGTAATCGTCATGCTTGTTCCCCTGGCATTTCTGAATTCTATGGCGTGGTGCCCCTCGCTGACTGTGGTGTGGGTCAGTCGACCAAGAGGACGAGCTTTCCGCGCACGCTACCGGCCTCGCCGAGGCGATGCGCCTCCGCCACGTCGGCCAGGGGGAGCGTCCGGCCGACGGGGAGCGAGAACCGGCCCGACTCGATCAACTCGCCGATCTGGGCGATCACGTACAGCGCACGGCCCGCGTCACCCCTGCTGAAGCGCACACCGTGCCGTTGGGCACCGGCGAAGTCCGCGATGGTGATCACATGCTCAGGACCACCGACGAGCGAGATGAGCTCCGGCAGGACACCGCTCCCGGCCACGTCCAGCGCGAGGTCGGCCCCCTCGGGTGCGAGCGCACGGATCCGCTCGGCCATGCCGAGGCCATAGGCGACGGGTTCGGCGCCGAGCGAGCGCAGGAGGTCGTGGGCGGCCGGGCTGCCGGTACCGATCACGCGCGCGCCCCGGGCCACGGCGAGCTGGACGGCGGCACCGCCGACGCTTCCGGAGGCGCCGTTGATGAGCAGCGTGCGACCGCTCATGACACCCAGCTGGTCGAGCGCACGCGCCGCGGTCTCGATCGCGGCCGGCAGCGCGGCGGCCTCGGCGAAACCGAGAGACGGCGGGATGGGCGCGTAGCAGGACAGCACCGCCAGCTCCGCCTGAACGCCGCTGACGGCGGAGAATCCGAACACCCGGTCGCCGACGGCGACACCCGTGACACCCTCACCGAGCTCGTCGACGATGCCCGCCGCTTCGTACCCAAGGGTCTGCGGAAGCTCTTGGTCGAGCTGCCCTTGGCGCTTCTTCCAGTCGCTCGCGTTGACCCCCGCGGCCCGCACAGCGATCCGGACCTCACCGGCACCGGGGTGCGGATCCGGCAGGTCCACGATCTCAAGGACCTCCGGGCCCCCGAACCGGCTGAACTCAGCCGCCTTCATCTATGGCTCCATTCTCGCCCTGGGACGATCGGGGTGGAGGCCGGCTGGACAGGTTCCCTCCGGCCGGGGGACATTCCGGCATATGGTCTGCTCGTCCGAGCGCTCGCTGACACACGCAGAGCCTGACGCAGGTCCCTGATAGGGAGCTCACATCACGCTGACGCAGACCTGATACTCGGGCCATCGCGGTGGCGGCTGGCCGAGCCGTGTGAGGAGCATGGCCGTCTTGGCGGCCACCGTTCCTCTGGGGGGACGGCGTTTGCCGCCGCTCAGCTCAGGCGGGTTTGCAAGAGGCAGAATTCGTTGCCTTCAGGATCTGCTAGGCAATGCCAGGGTTCTTCGCCGGTCTGGCCGACGTTGGCCGGGCGCGCCCCGAGATTCAGGAGGCGTTCGAGTTCTGCGTCCTGATCACGGTCGGTGGCATTGACGTCGATGTGCAACCGCAGCTTGCCCGCCTTGGGCTCGGCGGTGGGACTGAAGATCAGAGTCGGCTGCAATCCGCCGAACCCTTCCCGTGGGCCGATCTCCACCGAGCCGTCGTCCTCGGTGTCGAGCACTGTGAAGCCCAGAACCTCGCACCAGAACTCCGCCAGCCGTTGCGGATCCCGGCAGTCGATCACCAGCTCGGAAATGCGGCACGCCATGATCGGCACCATACGGGGCGGCGCCCGCACGAGCCAATCCTTATCCGGCCCGGGATCGCGACCCCCTCGACCGGTGACGCCATCCTCACTGCCGGCTCTCGCCGGACGATCGACGTGGGCGGGCGCGGACGTGCATGTGCACCCCCTGCCGGCTGAACAGGATGAGGAGTTCGACCGGCCCGCCGTCGGCGCTGCCGAGCCAGTGGGGCAGGGACGTGTCGAACTCGGCGGCCTCGCCGGGCGGCAGCGTCAGGTCGTGGTCGCCGAGGACGAGCCGCAGCCGGCCGCTGAGGACGTACAGCCATTCGAAGCCCTCGTGAGCCTGCGGCGCGGGCTGGAGGGGTTCGGGGGCGGCCGGGATGATCATCTTGAAGGCGTGGACGCCGCCTGGCCGCCGGGACAGGGGCACGAAGGTCATCCCGAACCGCTGGACGGGCTTCAAGTGGATCCGCGGGTCGCCGGTGCGCGGGGCGCCGACGAGGTCGTCCAACGGGACGTCGTACGTGCGGGCCAGGGGCAGCAGCAGCTCCAGGGTCGCGCGGCGCTGTCCGCTCTCCAGCCGGGACAGCGTGCTCTCCGACACTCCGGTCGTCGCCGCGAGGTCGGCGAGGGTGATGCCGCGGTCGCGGCGCAGCGCGCGAAGCCGCGGTCCCACCGCGTCGAGCACGTCGTCGGTTTTACGGTCCACGGTGCCCAGCCTGCCAGGCCGGCACCTTCGCATGCCAACCGACGTTTGTTCTCCGAGGCCGCCTTTGGTGATGGCATAGGAGACCGGCCACGGGTCAGGCTGGCCTCGTCACTCACCCGGAGACAACGAGCAGCCAGGCGAATGTCGCTGTGGCCTGTTCCGGTGCGTCGCCGCCGGTCCTGTCACTGGTCTTCCTGGGAATCGGCGCCGAGGTAGGTCAGCACGGCGCGGACCCGGCGGTTGGTGTTGTCGTCGTGGGCGAGGCCGAGCTTGGCGAAGATCGTGGTGGTGTACTTGCTGATGGCGCCCTCGCTCAGGAACAGCCGGGCGGCGATGGCGGCATTGGACAGGCCCTCGGCCATCAGCGTGAGCACCGACCTCTCGCGTTCGGTGAGCACACCGAGCGGGTCGGCCCGCGTGGGCCTGCCCAGGAGCTTCGCCACGACCGCGGGGTCGAGTGCCGTGCCGCCTCCGGCGACGCGGTCGAGTGCGTCGATGAACTGGTCGGCGTCCAGGACGCGGTCTTTGAGCTGGTAACCGATGCCGCCCCGTCCGTCGGCGAGCAGTTCGCGCGCGTAGAGCTGTTGCACGTGCTGGGAAAGGATGAGCACGGGCAGCCCTGGTACCTTCCGGCGGGCGGTGAGGGCGGCCTGCAACCCCTCGTCGGAGAGGGTCGGCGGCAGGCGCACGTCCACGATCGCCACGTCCGGACGCAGGGTGAGCAGCGCCTCCAAGGCGGCCGGGCCGGTGTCGACCGCCGCGACGACCTCGTGCCCATAAGCCTGAAGGAGGCGGACGAGGCCGTCGCGCAGCAGGAAGAGGTCCTCGGCTACGACAACGCGCACGGTACCGCCACGGTGACGCGGGTGGGGCCGCCGGCCGGACTGTCGATCTCGACGCGGCCGCTGAAGGCGGCCATCCGGCGCTCGATGCCGCTCAGCCCCGAGCCGGATGACTTCACCGCCCCGCCGACCCCGTCATCGGTCACACTCGCGGTGAGCGTTTCGGACGCGTACGAAAGTTCGACCTTTACATGATTCGCCTGAGCATGCTTGGCCACGTTCGCCAGCAGTTCCGCGACGGCGAAGTAGACCGCCGCCTCGACGGGTCGTTCGGGCCGGGCGGGGACGGCGCTGACGACGGTGACCTCCACCGGGGCGTCCAGCGCCAGCAGCCGCACGGCGTCGACCAGGCCGCGCTCGGTGAGCACCGGCGGGTTGATGCCGCGGACGAGCGATCGCAGTTCCGCCAGCGCGGCGGCCGACGCGACGCGGGCCTCGGCCAGGAGCGTCTTGGCGGCGGCGGGGTCGGTGTCGACGAACCGTTCAGCGGCGATCATCGACATTCCCAGGGCGACCAGCCGGGCCTGCGGCCCGTCGTGCAGTCCCCGCTCGATCCGCTCCAGTTCGGCGGCCTGCGCCTGGGTCAGGTTGGCCCGGCTGGTCTCCACCTCGTCGAGCCGGCGGCCGAGCCGGGAGCGCGGGGCCGACCCGAGCAGCCGGGGGGCCAGCGGCTCGACGATCCGCCAGGCGAACGGGGCCGTGAGCAGCGCCCCGGCGATCATCGCGATGCCCTCCGCCGTCGATCCCGGCCTCGTGATCAGGTACGCGCCTCCGGCCGACACGAGCACCGGCAGGGCGGTGACCGGCAGGACGGTCACCGCGCTCACCACGATCCACAGCGCGTCCCGCAGCAACTGCGGATCATGGAAACGGGCGATCATCGTGGCCCGACGGCGCGCCTCCCGCTCGGACTCGTGGTATTCCGAGCCGTTCCACCAGAAGCCGGTGGCCATCTGGGTGACCGGCGGAACCGGCCGGTAGGACACCCGGAGAGGCAGTGCCAGCCAGCGGCGGGCCAGGGCCCGCGCGGCCTGGGTGAGGGGCCGTCCCGCCAGCATGAACACCACGTAGACGGCCACGGCGATCCACAACACCACCACGAGGGTGTCACCGGAGGCCGCCAGCGCTCGGGCGATCCAGGGCGCGTGCCGGCCCGCCGACCAGGAGAACGCCAGCTTCGAGCCGCCGATGCCAGTGGCCACGGCGACGGCCGGGATCACGGCGGTGAGCCCGGCCAGCAGCGCCGACCGGTACATTCCCCGCACGATCTCCCCGCACCAGCGTAGGGGGCCGCGCCCCGCAGGCCGTCTCATCCGCGCGCTCCTTTCTCCACGACGGCCAGTGTGCCAGCCGGGTCGTCCCCCTCCTGCCTGGGCGTCCATCAGTGACTCAGTGGTCATGGTGGACGCCCGCCGGGACCCGCTCGCCGTCCGCCCGCGAACGGGCCCGGCGGCCTCCGGAGGCGGCACTGGCACAGAAGATCACTCCGGTCGCCAGCAGAGCCAGTCCGTGGACGAGCATCCCCGGCACGGCGACCAGCCCCAGCCCGGCCGCCACCGAGACGACCCCGACGATCATCCGCGTGCGGAGGCCGAGGCGGCGAAGCACCACGAGAATCAACATCTGTTCTCTCCGATCCCCGGGCGATGTCCGTACCGCCCGGCCGACATGGAGAAGGTACGGATGACCGGCCGCCGCCAGATATCCCGCTAGACCCCGTCCAGGGTGGGGCTAGCCCCACACCCTGAATCGCCGACGAACACGTGCTTCCGCCTGGGTCGGCCGGTCAGTCCCACTTCGTCCCGGCGGGCACCCGGAGAGTGGTGTTGATGCGGTTGAAGAAGTTGGTGATGGCCACCATCAGCACCAGGGCCCCGAGTTGCCGCTCGTCATAGTGCTTCGACGCCTCGGCCCAGATCTCGTCGGTGACAGCGCCGGGCCGGTCGGAGAGGCGGGTCGCGGCCTCGGTGAGCGCGAGCGCGGCCCGTTCCGCGTCGTCGAAGAGCGGGTTCTCGTACCAGGCGGCGAGGGCGAGGAGCTTCTCGGCGCCGACGCCCGCCTTGGTCGCGCTCGTGGTGCCGGCGTCGACGCACGCGCTGCAGCCGTTGATCTGGCTCGCGCGCAGATGCATCAGCTCAAGTGTGCGACGCGGTACGCCCCCGGCGTATACCTCCTTGAAGATGTGCTGGACGCCCGCCGTGATGTCGGGTTGGACCGCCGTGTCGTGGATACGTGCTGTCATCGTTCCTCCATGCCTTGTCGTCGGTTCGGTCGACGGCACTACGACGTACGGCTCGGACGAGAAGTAACGGCCACGCCGGGCGTTACCTAATCCGCGCGCGATGCGTCCTGATGGTGACGCCGCCGTATGCCGGGGAGAACCATGACCGAACTGGACGAACTCGCCGTTGACTTCGAGACCCAGCGCCCGTACCTCCACGCGATCGCCTTCCGCGTGCTGGGCTCTCACGCCGACGCGGACGACGCCGTCCAGGAGGCATGGCTGCGGCTCGCGCGGACGGGCGGCGACGGCATCGAGGATCTGCGCGGCTGGCTGACCACGGTGACCGGCCGGATCTGCCTGGACGCGCTTCGCAGGCGCGGAGTGCGGGGCGAGCGGCCGCTCGAACTCGACCTCGGTCCGCTCCGGCCGGAGGCCGCCGGGGGTGCCCCGGCCGATCCCGAGGAGGAGGCCCTGCTCGCCGAGTCCATCGGGCTCGCGCTCTACGTCGTGATGGACGCCCTCACGCCGGCGGAACGGGTGTCGTTCGTGCTCCACGACGTCTTCGAGGTCCCGTTCGAGGCGATCGCGGCCGTCCTCGGCCGGAGCACCGCGGCGGCGAAGATGCTCGCCAGCCGGGCCCGGGGGCGCCTGCGCCTGGGAGCGCCCGCCGCCGAGACCGGCGCCGCGGACCGCGCCGTCGTCGACGCGTTCCTGGCCGCGGCCGGGCGGGGCGACGTCACTGGTCTGCTGACCCTGCTGGCCCCCGGCGTCGAGCTGCGCGCCCAGGGCCCCGGCGGGACCGTCGTCGTTCGCGGCGCGAGCGAGGTCGCGGCACAGGCGACGACGTTCGCGCGCCCGGACGCCCTCGCGCATCCGGCGCTCGTGAACGGTGTCCCCGGTGTTCTCGTCACCGTCGGCGGACGGCCGGTCACGGTCCTGGCCTTCACGGTCGAGGACGGTGCCGTCACCGCGATCCGCGGGCTGACCTCCCCTGCGCGGTTGGACCAGATCGTCCCCTCCTGGGTCGGGTGACCGGTCCCGGCGGCCGAAGCGTCAGCCCGGTGCCGGGGCGCGCCGGCGCACCAGGGGCAGGTACACCTCGTCGACGATCTCGATGAGGACGTCGTCGGGCGCGGTCGGGACGCCGCGGACGACGAACTCGTTGCGCAGCAGGACGATGGCCACGGTGGCGACCCGCGGGTGGAGCGCCTCGGGCGCCGCCTCGCCCCGCGCGACCGCCCGTCCCAGGAGGGTCAGCCAGGGCGCGGCGGCGGCGTCGCCGGACTGGTCCTGGAGCTGCGCCAGAAGCTCCGCCGCGCCACCGGCGGCTGCCAGCAGGTCGCGCAGGACGGCGCCGAGGGGGGAGCTCCAGTACCGGTTCGCCCGGCGCAGCTGTTCCAGGACGTCACCGCGCAGGTCGCCGGTGTCGGGCAGCGGGGCCGTCGTCGTGAGCCGCCGGTACGCGGCGATTCCGAGCGCGAGGCGGTTCGGCCAGCGCCGGTAGAGGGCGTTCTTGTTGGTGCCCGCGCGGGCGGCGACCTTGTCCATGGTCAGTCCGGCGTATCCGGACTCGGTGAGCTCGTCCGCCGCGGCTTGCAGGATCGCCTCTTCCAGCGCGGCTCCGCGCCGCCGAGTATGCCCGGCCCGAGGCCGCTCCGTCGGATCCGCTGTCATGGGCACCTTTCTATCACCGGTACCAGCCGTACTCTCCCCGACGCAGTTGTCATCATGACTGGAAGGTCTCTAAGGTACGTTGCGTACCGTAAGTTTCGGCTAGGGGAAGGCAGAGCACGTGCGTGCCAAGGGCATCAGCTACGACACCGGCTTCATCAAGAAGGGGACGAACTCCCGCAAGCACTTCGACCCGGAGTCGGTACGGCGCGAGCTGGAGATCATCCGCGACGACCTGCACTGCACCGCCGTCCGCGTCATGGGCGGTGACCCGGAACGGATCGAGCTGGCCGCGGGGTACGCCGCCGACCTCGGGCTGGAGGTCTGGTTCTCGCCCTACCCGCTGGAGCTGGGGACCGAGGAGATGCTGTCGCTGTTCGCCGACTGCGCGGAGCGCGCGGAGAGGCTGCGGCGGCGGGGAGCCGAGGTGGTGTTCGTCACCGGGGCCGAGCTGAGCCTGATGAACCCCGGGTTCCTGCCCGGCGGCGACATCGACGAGCGGGTCGCGCTGCTGAGCCGGCCGGATCTGGTGCGGGAGCGGATCGGCGAGGTGGGCGCGCGGGTGAACGACTTCCTCGGCAAGGCCGTGGCCCGCGTCCGCGAGCACTTCGGCGGCAGGCTGACCTACGCCTCCGTGCCGCTCGAGCGCGTCGACTGGGAGCCGTTCGACATCATGTCCGTGGACCTCTACCGCTCGGCCGAGATCGCCGACCGGTTCGACGACGGCGTCCGCGGCCTGGTCGCCCAGGGCAGGCCGGTCGTGATCACCGAGTTCGGGGCGGCCGGCTACCAGGGCGCGGGGGAGCGGGGCGCCCTCGGCCTGGAGATCGTCGAGTACGACGACGACGGTCCCGTCCGGCTGACGGGGGAGTACGCCCGCGACGAGCACGGGCAGGCCGCGTACGTGCGCGAGCTGCTGGAGACGTTCGAGGCCGCCGGGGTCGACGGCGCGTTCGTGTTCACCTTCGCGCTCTACGACCACGTGCACCGGCCCGACGGCGATCCCCGTGACGACCTGGACCTGGCCAGCTACGGCATCGTCAAGGTCTACGAGGATCGGGAGGGCTCCGCCTATCCCGGCATGCCGTGGGAGCCCAAGGCCGCCTTCGGCGTTCTCGCCGAGTACTACCGGGAGCACTGAGCCCGCGGAGCCGGGCCCGCCCGTGCGGGGGGCGGGCCCGGTCTCGTCGCGGGACGGTCAGTGGGGCTGGCGGGTGGGCATGATCGTGACCTGCTGGAGGTTCGCGCGCGGCGGCAGCGCGGCGAGGAAGCCGACGGTCTCCGCGACGTCCCGCGCGGTGAGGAACTCCACCGTCTCCCTGGAGTCCTCCAGCCATTGAAGCGCGTCCTGGTCGGTCACATGACCGGCCAGCTCGGTCTCGACGATGCCCGGCTCCAGGGCCGACACCCGCACGTTCTTGGCGCCGAGTTCGACGCGCAGGTGGCGCGAGAGGTGGGTGACGTACGCCTTGGTGGCGGTGTAGACGGCGAAGGTCGGGTAGATGTTCTGCGCGCCGATCGAGGACGTGTTGACCAGGTCCGCCACGCCCTGCTCGGCGGCGGCCGCGATCAGTTGCGGGACGAAGGCGCCGATGACGTTCATCAGCCCGCTGACATTGATGTCGATCTGCCGCTGCCACTGGTCGACGGCCAGTTCCTCAATGGGGGCGGGGAACATGACGCCCGCGTTGTTGAGCAGCAGGCCGGTCGTGCCCAGGCGCTCCGCCACCCGGTCGGCGGCCGACCGCACGGCCGCGGCGTCGGTGACGTCGACGGCGACCGCCAGGGCGGTGCCGCCGTTCTTCTCAATCCGGGAGACCAGCGCGTCGAGCCGGTCGCCCCGCCGGGCCAGGACGGCGACACGGGCGCCGAGCTCGGCCAGGTGCTCGGCCGAGGACTCGCCGATGCCGCTGGAAGCGCCGGTCACGACCGCCACGCGGCCGGTCAGGGGCTTGGCAAGAGTGTTGGCAAGGGTGTTCATGGACGTGAACGCCTTCCGGGGAAAGGGATGAGGGAGACCGGGGCGGGTGGCCATCGGCCGTACATTCAGCACACCACCCGGGAGCCGCCGCCGACGGGCCCGAGCAGGCCCTTCGCGAACCGGTACCGGGAAGGCAGGTACCGCCAGGGCCACCCACCGATTCGCCCGGCCCTCCCGGCTGGCTCACACTGGGTACATGGACCGCAGTAGCGAGATCGCCGGCTTCCTGCGCTCCCGCCGTGCCCGGATCACCCCCGAGCGGGCAGGGCTGGGGCAGGACGGGCGTGCCCGGCGGGTTCCCGGGCTGCGCCGCGAGGAGGTCGCCCGGCTCGCCGGGGTGAGCACCGAGTACTACACCCGGCTCGAACAGGGCCGCGCCGGGAACCCCTCCCCGGAGGTCGTCGCCGCCCTCGCGCGTGCGCTGCGGCTCGACCCCGCGGAGCACGAGCACCTCGCCGACCTGCTGTCACGCCCGGCGTCCGCGCCCCGCGCCGCCGCCGGCCCGCAGCGCGTCCGCGCCGGGCTGCACCTCATGCTCCAGACCCTGGACCACGTGCCCGCGTTCATCATCGGCCGGCGCACCGACGTGCTGGCCGCCAACCGCCTGGCGCGCGCGGTCGTGACCGATTTCGACGCCCTCCCCGTCCCGCAGCGCAACCTCGCCCGGTACTACCTCCTGAACCCGGACGCCCGTGAGCGCGTCGGGAACTGGGCGCAGATCGCCGCCGAGACCGTCGCCATGCTCCGCCTGGAGGCAGGCCGTCACCCGCACGACCGCCGCCTCGGGGATCTCGTGGGTGAGCTCACCTTACGGTCACCCGAGTTCACCACCTGGTGGAACGACCACCGTGTCATGCGCCGGACCTACGGCACCAAGCACTACCGCCATCCCGTGGTCGGGGATCTCCGCTTCGCCTACGAGTCCTTCAAGCCTTCCGGGGATCCCGACCAGACGTTGTGCGTCTACAACCCCGAACCCGGATCCGCCACCGCCGAGGCCCTGAAGCAGCTCAGCGCAAAGCCCGTGCCGGACTCTCGGCCACAGGGTTAGCCGAGCTGTTCACCGTCCCCTGGCCGGTGCTCGGAGTACTGGCTGCGGACGCGGAACCGCAGCGCGGACTCTTGGTACTCCTCCTGCGCGTGGGCGACCCAGCCCACCGCCCGTGCCACACCGAAGATGGCCTCGGGGGCGTCCCTTCGCATGCCCGCCGCCAAGCAGAGGGCGGCCAAGGCGAGGTCGACATTGGGACGGCGGTGCGCGTGGTGCGCCACGGCGTCACTGATCTGCTCCACCACCTCTAGGTAGGGCGCGGCGGACGGAACGGTGCCGAGGACGTCGAACAGGGCGCGCGCCCGTGGGTCGCCCTGCGGGTAGAGCGGATGCCCCAGCCCGGGCACGGGCCGTCCCGTCCGCAGGTGGTCGGAGATGACCGCGACGGCGTTCCCCTGGTCGAGCGCCGTGGCGAGCATCTGGTGGGCGTTGCCGCCCGCGGCGCCGTGCAGCGGGCCGTCCAGGGCGCCCAAACCCGCCGAGACCACCGCGTACGGGTTGGCCCTCGCGGACGCCGTCACGCGCGCGGCCAGCGTGGACACCGCCAGGTCGTGATCGAGGAGCAGGACGAGCGCCGTCTCCAGCGCGCGTACCAGCGCCAGGTCCGCGTCCGGGCTCGCCAGGGCGTTCCACAGGCGCATCGCGACGCCGCCGTCCTGCTCGTCGCCCGCGCGCCGGCCCGCGTCGCCGAGGGCGTGGACGAGCACGGAGACGATGGCGCGCCCGGCGGCCAGGACGATCTCCGGGCGGAGGTCGAAGCGCAGCGGATCCGCCGCGCCCGCGCCGGCGACCGCGAGCCGCAACCGGTCGGCCGACGCCGTCCCCTCCGGGAGGGCGGCGACGAGCGCGCTCACCGCAGCGAGCTGGCCGGGCAGCGCCTCGAACTTCTCGGGTGACCCCGCGCGTCCCGTCCACACCCACTCCGCCGCGGTCTCGAACCCCTCGCGGGCCGCGAGGTCGACGGCGTCGTGCCCCCGGAAGTACAGGCGGCCGCCGCGGATCCGGGTGATCGAGGTGAGGATCTCGGGGAACGCCTCGGCGAACCCGGCGTGCGCCGGCCGTGAGCGCTGGCCCCGCTCGGCCAGGCGCTCCACCTCCCCGGCGTCGAAGGTGCTGTGCCGCGACCCCGGCGTGCGCATGCTGCGCAGCAGGCCCCGGCTGGCGTAGGCGTACACCGTCTCGACCTTCACGCCCAGGCGGTCCGCGACCTCCTGCGTGGTCAGCCGCTCGGCGTCGCTCTCCGCCTCGCCGTCCACCCGTGACTCACCCCCACCTCTCGTACCCGGATGCTCTATGGATTGTCTCACATCGTTACGATCAACGTTGACAACATTGATTCAGTCAACACAGAGTCGTAGTGACGACGAGGAGGGAACACATGGACACCGCGGGGCGGACAGCCGGCAAGGCCACCCGGGAGCTCAGGACGATCGAGGTGCCCCGGGGGCTCGCCGGGGTCGTCGTCACGGACACCCGGCTCGGGGACGTCCGGGGACGGGAGGGCTTCTACCACTACCGCCAGTACTCGGCGGTCGAGCTCGCCGAGAAGCGCACGTTCGAGGACGTCTGGCACCTGATGCTCGAAGGCGCGCTGCCCGACGCGGCCCAGCGCGCCGCCTTCGCCGCGAGGACGGCACCGCGGCGCCGTCTCCCGGCGGAGGTGGCGGCCCTGCTACCCGCCATCGCCAAGGCGACCGCGGAGGGGAGCGTGTTCGACGGGCTGCGCGTCGTGCTGCCGCTGATCGGCGCGTCCGGCGGCTTCCGGCCCCTCTACGACACCGCGCCGGACCGGCGGATCGAGGACGCGATCACGGTCAGTGCCGCCGTCCCCACCGTGCTGGCCGCCCTCCACCGGCTCCGGAGGGGGCTCACCCCCGTCGAGCCGCGGGACGACCTGCCCTACGCGGCGAACTACCTCTACATGCTGAACGGCGCCGAGCCCGACCCGGCCCGCGCGAGGGCCGTCGAGCAGTACCTCATCTCGACCGTCGACCACGGGTTCAACGCCTCCACCTTCACCGCCCGGGTGATCGCCTCGACCGGTGCGGACCTCGCGTCGGCGGTCGTCGGCGCGCTCGGCGCCCTGTCCGGTCCCCTGCACGGCGGCGCGCCCAGCCGGGCCCTCGACACGCTCGACGCGATCGGCTCGCCGGACAGGGCCGACCCGTGGATCCGCGAGCGCGTGCTCGCCGGCGAGCGGATCATGGGCTTCGGTCACCCCGTCTACCGGACCGAGGACCCGCGGTCCCGCATGCTCCGCACGATCGCGGAGGGCTTCGGCGGCCCCCTCGTCGAGCTCGCCGTCGTGGTCGAGCGGCGGATCATCGACATCCTGGAGGAGCTGAAGCCGGGACGGCAGCTGCACACGAACGTGGAGTACTACGCGGGCGTGGTGATGGAGCTGGCCGGGCTGCCCAGGGACATGTTCACGCCCACGTTCGCCGCGGCGCGGGTCGTCGGCTGGTCGGCCAACATCCTCGAGCAGGCCGCCGACAGCAAGATCATCCGTCCGTCCGCCCGTTATGTGGGCGCGCCGCCGCCCCAGCCGGTCCCGGAGATCTGACCGTGCTCATCGGCCTCTTCCACACGGGACCCGGCACCTTCGGCCGCCGGGAAGGTCTCCCGCACGCCGCCTGACGGCCCGCCCGCGCAACCCGGCCACGGCCGGGCCGGGGGAGCGGGCTCCCCAGGCCCCCGAGACGGCGGCCGGTCCGAGCGCCCGCCGTGCGGACCACCCGGGCCGGCCGCGTCCCCTCAGATCTCTTCGACACTGCTCGGCTCACGCCGGGACAGGTCGATGCCGAGCTCCTCCGCGGCGCGGAAGACGTCCTCGTCGGTGTCGCGCATCTCGATGGACATGCCGTCGCTGGACAGGACCTCGACGTTGAGGCACAGCGACTGCATTTCCTTGATGAGCACCTTGAAGGACTCGGGAATGCCGGGCTCGGGGATGTTCTCGCCCTTGACGATGGCCTCGTAGACCTTGACGCGGCCGAGGACGTCGTCGGACTTGATGGTCAGCAGTTCCTGCAGGGCGTAGGCGGCGCCGTACGCCTCCAGGGCCCAGACCTCCATCTCACCGAAGCGCTGGCCGCCGAACTGGGCCTTTCCGCCGAGCGGCTGCTGGGTGATCATGGAGTAGGGGCCGGTCGAGCGGGCGTGGATCTTGTCGTCGACCAGGTGGAGCAGCTTGAGGATGTAGATGTAGCCGACCGAGATCGGATAGGGGAAGGGCTCCCCGGACCGGCCGTCGAACATCCGGGCCTTGCCGCCCCGCTTCACCATCCGGTCGCCGTCACGGTTGACGAGCGTGCTGCCCAGAAGGCCGATGATCTCCTGTTCGCCGGCGCCGTCGAAGACCGGCGTGGCGACGTTGGTACGCGGCTCGACGCGGTCGAGGCCCTTCTGGCGCAGCCGCTCGGCCCATTCCTCCTGCACACCGGTGATGTCCCAGCCCTGGGCCGCGATCCATCCGAGGTGGGTTTCCAGGACCTGGCCGACGTTCATGCGGCCCGGAACGCCCAGCGGGTTCAGCACGATGTCGACCGGCGTGCCGTCCTCCAGGAACGGCATGTCCTCCACCGGCAGCACCTTGGAGATGACGCCCTTGTTGCCGTGCCGGCCCGCGAGCTTGTCCCCATCGGTGATCTTGCGCTTCTGCGCCACGTACACCCGGACC